>NZ_JBEXTX010000044.1:0-56211 GCF_040614175.1 Amycolatopsis sp. NPDC006131 | reverse complement strand
CACCGGGTCAAGGCACGCTTTCCCGCCTTGACGCGGTGTCTCGGCAACCGAACACTGAAAGATCGGGTTCGGGAGGGCTCAATCGGGGCGTAGCGAAGCGAAGCCGGCGCTTTCAGCCGCGCGCAGCGCAAACACGCGCGTAGCGCCCATCTCGATCAGTGAAACGCCAGCCTTGACGCCCCACCAGCCGGACTGGACCATTCCTCCCCACGCCAAGCGGAACCCCACTTCCGCAATGTGGAATCGAGGTCGGCATGTTCGTGCAGGAGCTCGCCCCGCTAGCCGGTTCACTCGGCCTGTCCGCGCTGGTCGCGGCACTCCCACTGGCCACCGTCCTCGTCCTGCTGGGCGTGGTCCGGATGAAGGCCCACCAGGCCGGCCTGATCGGCCTGGCCGTCGCCCTCATCGTCGCCGTCACGATCTTCGGCATGCCGATCGGGCAGGCGATCTCCAGCGGTTTCCAGGGCGCCGCGTTCGGCCTCTTCCCCATCATGTGGATCGTCGTCAACGCGCTGTGGATCTACCGGATCACCGTGCGCACCGGCCACTTCGACGTGCTCCGCCGGTCGTTCGGCCGGGTCTCCGACGATCCCCGCATCCAGGCGCTGATCATCGCGTTCTGCTTCGGCGCGCTGATGGAGGCGCTGGCCGGCTTCGGCGCGCCGGTCGCGATCAGCTCGGTGATGCTGGTGGCGCTCGGGTTCACCCCGGTGCGGGCGGCGGTCGTCGCGCTGGTCGCCAACACCGCGCCGGTCGCGTTCGGCGCCATGGGCACCCCGGTCGTCACCCTCGCGCAGGTCACTGGGCTGCCGCTGGACACCGTGTCGTCGATCGTGGGCCGCCAGACGCCGATCCTGGCGTTGTTCGTGCCGCTGCTGCTGGTCTTCATCGTCGACGGGCGTCGCGGGCTGCGGGAAACGTGGCTGCCCGCGCTGGTGTGCGGCGTGGCGTTCGGGGTGGTGCAGTTCGCCGCCGCCAACTACGTTTCCGCGCAGCTCGCCGACATCGGCGCCGCGCTCGCCGGCGCCGCCGCACTGGTCGCGCTGCCCGCAGCCCGGAAGCCGGCCCGCGAAGAGGTCCGGACCGCCGTGCTCACCGGTGTGGCCACCGAAACGCTGGACCGGCCGGAGGACCGCGGCGAGGTCGTCCGCGCCTACCTGCCGTACGGGCTGATCATCGTGATCTTCTCGATCGGCCAGCTGCCGCCGGTCAAGCGGCTGCTCGACGCGGCGACGTGGAAGTTCGACTGGCCCGCCCTGTCGGTGGCGAACTCGGCGGGCAAACCGGTGTCCGGCAACACGTTCTCGGTGCCGTTCCTCAGCACCGGCGGCACGCTTGTGTTGGTCGCGGGCGTCCTGACCGCGGTGTTCCTGCGGGTCCGCGCCCGGGACGCGGTCCGCGAGTGGGGCGGCACGGTGCACGAGCTGCGGTTCGCCATCCTGACCGTGACGAGCGTGCTCGCGCTGGCCTACGTGATGAACCTGTCCGGCCAGGCCACCACGATCGGCTACTTCATCGCGGGCGCGGGCGCCGGCCTGGCGTTCCTGTCCCCGGTGCTCGGCTGGTTCGGCGTGGCGGTCTCGGGTTCGGACACCTCCGCCAACGCCCTGTTCGGCGCGCTCCAGGTGACCGCGGCGCACCAGGCCGGGCTGTCGCCCGAACTGCTCGCCGCGGCCAACTCCTCGGGCGGCGTGCTCGGCAAGATGATCTCCCCGCAGAACCTGAGCATCGCGTGCGCGGCGGCGATGCTGCCGGGCGAAGAGGGCACGCTGTTGCGCAAGGTGCTGCCGTGGAGCGTGGGACTGCTGTTCGTGATGTGCCTGATCGTGGTGGCGCAGGCGAGCTTCCTCAGCGGGATGCTGCCGTGAGCTCCGGGCGCGTGACCGCGGCGCGGTGCCAGCTCCACCAGCCGTGCACGACCAGCGCCGCGAACACGAGGTACACCGCCGCGGAGAAGTACAGGCCCGAGGAGATCTGCAGCGGCACGCCGATCGCGTCGACGACCAGCCACACCAGCCAGAACTCGACCAGGCCGCGGCCCTGGGCGGCGAAGGCGACCAGCGTGCCGATGAAGATCGCCGCATCCGGCCACGGCGCCCAGGAGGCGTCCAGCGCGTCGAGCACCAGCGCCATCACCACGGTGCCGACCACGAACGCGGCCGCCATCACCAGCCGCTCGACGGCCCGGCCGCTACGGACGACCACCCCGTAGACCGGGTCGCGGCGGCGGGTCCAGGCCCACCAGCCGTAGACCGAGATCAGCAGGATCGCGACCTGCCGGGCCGCGAGCCCGCCCAGGTGCGCGGAGGCGTAGACGGCGAACAGCAGCACCGTCGCGCCGACCTGCACGGGCCAGGTCCAGAGCGTGCGCCGCTGCGCCAGGAAGACCACGGCGAGCGCGCACAGCTGGCCGACCAGCTCCGCGATGGAGATCCACTGCCCGAAAACGGACAAACCGTGCTGCAACAGAACGTGCATGGCGCCTCCCGTCTGGCCGGATCAACCTGCCACAAGAGGCGGTGATTCCCTCACCCGCAGTGAGCCCCGCAACATCATCGGAAAATTACTTGCACGATCGAGTGAGAAGACTGGCGGAAAAATATCCACAAGGTCCATAGTGGACCTACCGGTGGGGACCGGGGAGATGAGGCCGCCCGGCGCTGCGAGAACCGCGATGCGCCGGGCGGCCTCGCGTTTACCGGACGGCCGGTTAGAGTCGGTTCACCATGACCCAGACCCACGGCAGCCAGCCCCACGGCAGCCAGACCAGCGGCAGGCGCCTGGCCAAGCACCACGGCCTTTCCGCGAAGACGCTGCGCAGGCTGGAGCGCGCCTCCGGGCGCCTCGCCTCGGCCAGCGTCGCCGCAATGGAGCAGCGGCTGCCGTGGTTCGGGCGGCTGCCCGCGGAGCAGCGGGCGAGCATCCTGCTGATCACCCAGACCGGCGCGGCCGGGTTCGTCGACTGGCTGCGCGATTCGCAGGAGGCGCTCAAGCTCACCACCGACGCCTTCCGCGGCGCCCCCGAGGACCTGTCCCGCTGGATCAGCCTGCGGCAGGCGGTCGGGCTGGTGCGGCTGGCGATCGAGGTGTTCGAGGAGCAGCTGCCGGAATTCGCCGCCACCGAGGCCGAGAACGCCGCGCTCACCGAGGGCATCCTCCGCTATGGCCGCGAGATCGCCTTCGCGACGGCCAACTCCTACGCCGCGGCCGCGGAGGCGCGCGGCGCGTGGGATGCCCGGCTGGAGGCGCTGGTCGTGGACGGCATCGTCCGCGGCGACGCCGAGGAGGCGGTGCTGTCGCGGGCCGCGGCGCTCGGCTGGGAGCCGTCGGCGATGGCGACCGTGCTGGCGGGCCGCCCGCCATCGGACGACCCGCCGAGCGTGGTGTTCGAGGTGCGCCGGCTGGCCGCGCGGCTGGCACGGCCGGTGCTGCTGAGCGTCCAGGGGTCGCGGCTGATCGTGGTGGCAGGCGGCCCGACCGACGGCGACGCCAAGCAGAAGGAGGTCCTCGGCAAGCTGGCGGGCGCGTTCGGCGAGGGCCCGGTGGTGGCCGGCCCGACGGTGGACAGCCTGGCCGAGGCGCACCGCAGCGCGGCCGAGGCGCTGTCCGGGCTGCGCGCGGTGGTCGGCTGGCCGGGCGCGCCGCGGCCCGTGCGATCCTCGGACCTGCTGCCGGAACGAGCGCTCTCCGGCGACGCCGAGGCCGAGCGGCTGCTGATCGAGGAGATCGCGCAGCCGCTGGAGGCCGCCGGACCGACGATGCTGCAGACGGTGGACGAGTACCTGGAGTCCGGCGGGGTGCTGGAGACGTGCGCGAAGAAGCTGTTCGTGCACCCCAACACCGTGCGCTACCGGCTGCGCCGGGCGGCCGAGCTGACCGGCCGCAACGCCACCGAACCGCGGGACGCGCTGGTGCTGCGGGTGGCCCTGACCGTGGGACGGCTGGCCAGGGCACGCGGCCTCTGGTGACCGGTCTCACTTCCGGCCTGCCCGGAACCGACAACACATCAGCGCTGCATGCGGGCCCGCGGGCGCCATTTTTGTAGGCTCCCTACAAGATCGCCGCTCCGACTTGGTGAACGGCGGCATCCCGGGCCCGCCGGGGAAGCATGTTCCCTAGAGGCGTGACAGCAGTGCTCGCTCCCGGACAGGGCTCCCAAGCGCCCGGCATGTTCTCCCCCTGGCTCGAACTCGACGGCACCCGCGAGAAGCTCGCGCGCTGGTCCGAGCGAACCGGGCTCGACCTGGTCCACCTCGGGACCGAGGCCGACGCCGAGACCATCCAGGACACCGCGATCACGCAGCCGCTGATCGTCGCGCTCTCGCTGCTGGCCTTCGACGCCCTCGGCGACGTCCCGGACGACACCCCGGTCGCCGGCCACTCCGTCGGCGAGCTGGCGGCCGCCGCCGCGGCGGGTGTGCTCACCGCCGAGGACGCTGTCGCTCTCGCGGCCGTGCGCGGCGCCGAGATGGCCAAGGCGTGCGCGATCGAGCCGACGTCCATGGCGGCCGTGATGCTGGGCGACCCGGACGAGGTCGTCGCGTGGCTGGAGGGCCACGGCCTGACCGCGGCGAACCGCAACGGCGCCGGGCAGATCGTCGCCTCCGGCGCGAAGGACGCCATCGAGCGCATCGTCGCCGAGCCCCTCGACGGCACGAAGGTCCGGCCGCTGAAGGTCGCCGGCGCCTTCCACACCTCTTACATGGCCCCCGCCGAGGAGGCCCTGCGCGCGCACGCCGCGTCGATCACGCCGAAGGACCCGGTCCGCCCGCTGCTGTCCAACGCCGACGGCACCGTGGTCACCAGCGGCGCCGAGTACCTGGAGCGGCTGATCAAGCAGGTCACCCGCCCGGTGCGCTGGGACCTGACGATGGACGGCTTGGTCGAGCTGGGCGTCACCGCGACGGTCGAGCTGCCGCCCGCGGGCACCCTGACCGGTCTGGTCAAGCGCCAGCTCAAGGGCACGGTCACGCAGACCGTCGCGTTGAAGACCCCCACCGACCTGCCCGCCGCGAAGGAGATCCTGTGAGCCCGGTGTTGCGCCAGAAGCAGGGCCCGGCCGCCACCCGGATCCTGGGCGTCGGCAGCTACCAGCCGGACCGCGTCGTCACCAACGACGACCTGTCCCAGATCATGGAGACCAACGACCAGTGGATCCGTGAGCGGGTCGGCATCATCGAGCGCCGCTTCGCCGAGAAGGACGAGCTGCTGGTCGACATGGCGGTCAAGGCGGGCAACGCCGCGCTCACCGACGCGGGCCTGCAGCCGTCCGATGTGGACACCGTGATCGTGCCGAACTGCACGATGCCCGCGCCCATCCCGAACGCGGCCGGTCAGGTCGCCGACCGGATCGGCGTGAAGGCGGCCGGCGCGTTCGACCTCAACGCCGCGTGCGCCGGGTTCTGCTACGGCCTCGGCGTCGCCTCCGACCTGATCCGCGCCGGCTCGGCGGGCAAGGTGCTGGTGATCGGCGCGGAGAAGCTGACCGACGTGGTCGACCCGGTGGACCGCGCGAACGCGATCATCTTCGCCGACGGCGCGGGTGCCGCGGTGGTCGGTCCGTCCGACGAGCCGGGCATCGGGCCGGTGTCGTGGGGCAGCGCGGGCGACCTGGTCGACACGATCTACATGCGCGACCACAAGTACATCTACCAGGAGGGCCAGTCGGTCTTCCGGTGGGCGACCACGCAGATCGCGCCGATCGCGTTGAAGGCGGTCGAGCTGGCCGGGCTGGAGCCGTCGGACATCGACGTGCTCATCCCGCACCAGGCGAACCTGCGGATCGTGGACGCGATCGCCAAGCGGCTCAAGGCCAAGGGCGCGCGGGAGGACCTGGTCGTCGCCGACGACATCAAGTTCTCCGGCAACACCTCGTCCGCGTCGATTCCCATGGCGCTGGACCACATGCGGAAAGCGGGCACCGTCAAAACGGGTGACGTGGTGCTGATGGTTGGATTCGGCGCGGGCCTGTCCTACGCCGGACAGGTCGTCATCTGCCCGTGATACCACTATCGCCGGCAGGCGCGGGCCTGCCGGTGTCGAACCCCCAGAAAGGAAACACCATCGTGGCGGACAAGCAGGAGATCCTCAGCGGCCTCGCGGAGATCGTCGAGGAGGTCGCGGGTGTCGCGCAGGACGACGTGAGCCTGGAGAAGTCCTTCGTCGACGACCTGGACATCGACTCGCTGTCGATGGTGGAGATCGCGGTGCAGGCCGAGGACAAGTTCGGGGTCAAGATTCCGGACGACGAGCTGGCCAACCTGAAGACCGTCGGCGACGCGGTGGACTACGTCGCCGCGAACGCCAAGTAAGCACGAGCTGAATTCTTCGTCTGAACCTCGGGGAGACTCCTCATGAGCAACATCGACGTCGTGATCACCGGGATCGGCGCGACGACGCCACTCGGCGGGGACGTCGCGTCCACGTGGGAGGGCTTGCTCGCCGGCCGCAGCGGCATCCGGCGGATCGAGGCCGACTGGGTCGAGAGGTTCGACCTGCCGGTCAAGATCGGCGCCACGCTCGCCGAGGATCCGGCGGAGAAGCTGCCGCGCGTGCAGGCGCGCCGGCTGGACCGGTGTGAGCAGATCGCGCTCATCGCCGCCCGGCAGGCGTGGGCCGACGCCGGTTTCGAGCAGCCCAGCGACGAGCGCACGGACGTCGACCCGGACCGGCTCGGCGTGTCCATCGGCACCGGCATCGGCGGGCCGCTGACGCTGCTGGCGATGGACGACCTGCTCGAGCAGGAGGGCATCCGGAAGGTCTCGCCGCTGACCGTGCCGATGCTGATGCCGAACGGGCCTGCCGCGCACGTCGGCATCGACCTCAAGGCCAGGGCCGGGGTGCACTCGCCGGCTTCGGCGTGCGCCTCCGGCGCCGAGGGCATCGCCAACGGCTACCAGATGATCCAGAACGGGCGGGCCGACGTCGTGGTGGCGGGTGGTGCGGAGTCCTGCATCCACCCGATCACCGTGGCCGGTTTCGCGCAGGCCCGGACGGTGTCGACGCGCAACGACGAGCCCGAGCGCGCGTCGCGCCCGTTCGACACCGACCGGGACGGGTTCGTGCTCGGTGAGGGCGCCGGTGTGGTCGTCCTGGAGCGGGAGGACCGGGCGAAGGCCCGCGGCGCGCGGATCTACGGGCGGCTGGCCGGGTACGGCATCACCTCGGACGCGCACCACATCACGGGCAACCACCCGGAGGGCATCGGCCAGATCGCCGCGATGGCGAACGCGATGACGATGGCGGGGCTGACGTCGGCGGACGTGGGGCACGTGAACGCCCACGCGACGTCCACGGTGGTCGGCGACATCGGCGAGGCCGCCGCGATCCGCAAGGCCGTCGGTGAGCACCCGGTGGTGACGGCGCCGAAGTCCGCGCTGGGTCACCTGGTCGGTGGCGCGGGGGCGGTCGAGGGCATCCTCACGCTGCTCTCGATCTACCACGGTCTGGTGCCGCCGACGCTGAACCTGGAGAACCTGGACCCGAAGGTCGGGCTCGACGTCGTGGCCGGTGAGCCGCGGAAGGTCGAGCTGACCGCGGCGCTGAGCAACTCGTTCGGCTTCGGCGGTCACAACACGGCGCTGCTGTTCACGGGCGCCTGAGTTTCGCTGGTATTGGGAGAACCCCGGCCCTTGGTGGCCGGGGTTTTCTCGTGTGTGCGGTCAGCAGCGGGAGAGTTCGGGGGTGGTGGAGCCGGTGACGGTGTCCACCTTCCAGGCGCCGGATTCCAGGGTCAGCGGGAGCACGAGGCGCCAGTGCACGCAGGGTTCCGGGAGTTCGGCCGGGGCGTCCTTGACGTCCTGGGTGCTGGTGAAGCCGACGAGGGCGCGGAGTTCGTCGTCGGCGACCGGGTCGATGCGGTAGACGAGGATGCTGCCGTCCCTCGTCGTGCGGTAGTCGTTGAGCCAGGTGCTCTTCGACTTGGCCTGGACGCGCTCGCGGGTGACGGCTGATTTCCACAGCTCGTAGTCGCGGTTGTTGATCGAGTCGAAGTACGTCTGGAGCAGCGCGCGGACCGTGGTGTTCTGCGGGTGAGCCGCGGCGTCCGGGGTGAGCTCGACGGTGCCCGGCCCTGGCTGCTGCGCGAGCGGCCGGGCCGTCGACGACTGGGCGAGGATCGCGTCCGGGGCCGCTTCGGGCAGCCGGTACAGCTCGCGGGCCAGCAGACCCCCACCGACCATGATCGACACCACGACGATGACGACGGGCACCAACCATCGCGGCGGTGCTGCGGAAGGCGCCGGCATGGCTGTCACATCGGCAGCGTAGTGGTGATCGTTACCGAGTGCTGTCTTTTGTGCGGAGTGGGCTGGGGTGGTTGGGCCGGGCAGGTGAAGGGGCTCGGCTGTTGTGGGGTTGTTGTGGCTGGGGTGGGTGCGGGTGGTGACGGCGGTGGGGGTTGGTTCGGGGCGGGGGTTGGGTTCGGGCGGGTTGGTTCAGGGCCGGGGTTGGTTCGATGAACGGCCCGTTCATCGCCGCACGAGCGGACACCTCGCGCGGGCTGAAGCCATGAACGGTCCGTTCATCGCCGCGCGAGCGGACACCTCGCTGGGGAAGCGCTGGGGGAAGCAATGAATGGACCGTTCATCACCACACGACTGGACACCTCACGCGGCGCAAGGCATGAACGGCCCACTCATCGCCGCACGACTGGGCACCTCGCGCGGGCCGAAGCGATGAACGGTCCGTTCATCAGCGCGCGAGCGGACACCTCGCTGGGAGAAGCGATGAATGGACTGTTCATCGCCGCGTGACTGGGCATCTCACGCGGCTACGCGGCGCAAGGCATGAGCGGCCCCTTGATCGCCGCACGACTGGACACCTCACGCGGGCCGAAGCGATGAACGGTCCGTTCATCGCCACACGAGTGGGCACCTCACCGCGCACCGCGCCGAAGCGCCGAGCACCGCTGGGCACCTCACCGCTGGGCACCTCACCAAGCACCAAGCACCAAGCACCAAGGCAACCAACCAAAGCCACCCACCCGACTCGCCCGAAGACTCACCCCACCCGGTGCAGCCAGGTGACCGGAGCCCCGTCCCCGGCGTGCCGGAACGGCTCCAGCGCCTCGTCCCAGCTCGAAGCCAGCAGCTCGTCGAGCTTGTGCGCCAGCTGCTCCCCCGCACGACAGGTCGCCACGAGGGTGCGCAGCTGGTCTTCCCCGACGACGATGTCTCCGTTGGCGCTCGTCCGCCCGCGCCACAGTCCCAGCCCCGGCACGTAGCAGAACCGCTCGCCGTCGACGCCGGCGCTCGGCTCCTCGGTCACCTCGAAGCGCAGCATCGGCCACGCCTTGAGACCGGCCGCCAGCTTGGCGCCGGTTCCGGCGGGCGCGCTCCACGTGCACTCGGCGCGAAGCTGCCCTGGAGCGGCGGGTTGCGCCGTCCACTTCAGATCCACTCGGGTACCCAGGGTGCCCGAAATCGCCCACTCGACGTGCGGGCACACCGCAGACGGCGACGAGTGGACGTAAACCACGCCACGGGTGCTCACTGCTGACCTCCGCTACTCGACGAGGGGCGTCTTCCCCTACGACCTCGCGAGCTCGGAGCCTGCGTTCAAGCATCCCTGCCGTGACTGCCCATATTGTGCACCCCGGCGATGGCATTTCGCCACAGGAACCTCAGATGTCGCACGACCACCACTGGACGGAAAGCCGTCAGGCCCCGGCGAGCGCCCCCACAGCGGCGACCGTGTCGACCAGCCCGGCGCCCTTGTCGAAGCTCGAACCGCCCTGGTACGG
Organism: Amycolatopsis sp. NPDC006131; assembly: GCF_040614175.1. Classification (NCBI taxonomy): domain Bacteria; kingdom Bacillati; phylum Actinomycetota; class Actinomycetes; order Pseudonocardiales; family Pseudonocardiaceae; genus Amycolatopsis; species Amycolatopsis sp. NPDC006131. The sequence continues at coordinate 46,469 of NZ_JBEXTX010000044.1, read as the reverse complement.
CGCGCCGTCACTGTACTTGTACGCCGTCGACTTGATCGCGGCCTCGATCTCGCCCGGCGTGGCGTCCGGCCGGGACTGGAACAGCTGCGCCACGATGCCGGTGATCTGCGGCGTCGCCATCGAGGTGCCGCTGATCACGTTGTAGGTGCCGAGGTCGAGCATCCCCGGCCCGTTCGACGGCTGCAACCCCGTCGCGCAGATCACCAGGTACGGACGGCACGCGGACAGGATGTTCTCACCCGGCGCGGACACGTCCGGCCACGTCGACGGGTCCGACGCGAGCCCCCGCGAGGAGAAGTCCGACACGGTCCCGTCGCGCGTCCCGGTGCCCTGGTCGTTGTAGGAGGCCACCGAGATCACGCCGGGCGTCGGGTCCTTGCCCGGCGGGTTCGACAGGTCCGCCGAGCCGTCCCCGCCGTCGTTGCCGTTCGCCCACACCGTCACGACCCCTTCGGCCGCGAGCGCGCGCTGCAGCTTGACCGTCGCCGACTCCGGGTCGAACTCGCCGCCGCCGCTCGGGCCGTACGAGTTGTTGATCACCTTGATCGGCGGGCACACCGTCGCCGGCACCCCGGCCCCGCACGGCGCGGCGTGGTTCTCCAACACCCAGTTCAGGGCGGCGTCCGTGCCCAGCACCAGGATCGCCAGCCCGGTCGAGATCGACACGATCTTCGCGCCCGGCGCCGAACCGCCGACGGACGAACCGTCGGCCAGCGTGTACGGCGCGCCCGCCGCGATCCCGGCGACGTGGGTGCCGTGCCCGCCGAGCGCGGTCGCGTCGGTGTCGACCGAGGTGGGCACGTCGACGATGCACGAGGTGGTGGTGCCGTCGAGGCACAGGCTCTTCAGGTTGCGCACCACGCGGGTCGACCCGTCGGCGCCGCGAAACGCGGGATGCGTCGGGTCGATGCCGGTGTCGATGATCGCCACGGACACCCCGCGCCCGTCCAGCGGAGCACCGTCCGCGCCGGTCAGCGTGGTGCGTGCTTCGGCGCTGCGGGTCGCGGTAGTGCCGGACGAGCCGAACGCGACAAGCGGGTCGTTGTTCTCGACGTAGGTGACGCCGGCCGCCTTGCGCACCGCGGCGACCTGCGCGGCGGTACCCGTCGCGGCGACGACGCCGATGCGCGGGAACCGGGTGATCTCCCGCATCCCGGCCGTCCGCACGGCCTGTGCGGCGGTGCCCGCGTCCGCCGCGTGCACGAGGGTCGTGACAGGGGTCAGCGCGGTCGCCGTGGCCAGCACCCGGTCCAGCGTGTCCGACACCGGCGCGAGCGGGACCTGGGCGTTCGCCGCGGGGACGGCGCCGGTGAACGGGAGGACGAGCACGGCGGCGGCGATCGCCACCGCCCGCGTGGAGCGCCATCGCATCGGGGTCCCCTATCTCTCCAGCCGGCCCTACGATCTACTAACGAGTAGCACTCAATAGGGTGACCCCGATCACTGTCAATGATCAATTACCCGCACGGGTGTGCCCGAAAGCAGACACCTTCCGCGAGTGATTTTCACACCATCGAGGGTCAGCGACTGCACAGCGCGCTAGCGTAAGCGCGCACGTGAACGGGTCCGGGGAGGTGCGAGGTGCGGCTGATCCGCCTGGAACGACAGCCCTCGCGCGTCGCCGACGACGTGCGGGCCGCGCTCGCCGCGCTCGGCCGCGGGGACGACTTCGCGGGCGGAATCGCGCTGGCCGGGGCCCGGCCGCTGCCGGACCGGCCGCCGGTCGAGGCGGTCGTCGTCCTGCCGGCCGTCGTCCTGGTCGTGATCGGCGTCGACCTGCCGGACCCGGCGATCCGCCTCGAAGCGCCCCTGACCGGCCAGTGGAAGGCCGACGGCTGGCCACTCGTCGCCGACGGGGACGTCGTCAACCCCGCGGCGGATGCCCTCGCGCTCGCCGACGCCGTCATCGAGCGGCTGCGCCCGGACGTCCCGGAACATCTGCCGATCGCCACGATCCTCGCCGTCGGGCCGTTCGTCGAGGAGATCGAGCAGCCGCCCGCCGACCTCGCCGGCAACGTCCGCGTCCTGTTCCCGACGCAGAACAGCCTGCTCGCGGCCATCGCGTCGCTGACTCCCGCGCCATGGCCGTGCACCCCGGCGCAGGCCCGCGCCCTGATCGGCAAGCTCGCCCCGGACACCGGTCTCACCGACGACGACCTGGCCGCTGAAGGCTTCACGGTCACGGAGGAGTCGGCGACGGTGAAGCTGGCGCCGGTCAAACCCCGCCCCCGGCGGCACCGCCAGGCCGAACCCGCCGCCGTGCCGCCGATCGTCCCGCCCGCCGAGGTGACAATGCCGGTGCCCCGGATCGCCGCGGCCGCGCCCGTGCGCGCGATCCCGGCTTCCGCTCCCGTGCCGTGGCGGCCGGTCGCGGCGATCGCGGTGGCGCTGGTGCTGCTGGCCGTCGTGCTCGTGCTGGTCACGACCGGCGGGGACGACGAACCGGCCACCGCGTCCGCGCCGACCACCGCGGTCACTCCCGCGCCACAGGCCGTCGCGGGCATCGAGTTCACCAAGCGCGCCTCCGGCACGGAACGCACCTGCGCCGCCCGTGCCTACGGGGACCTGCAGGCGCGGTTGCAGGCAAGCGGTTGCGCGGGCATGGAACGCGGCAGCTTCGAGGCCACCGTGGACGGGCGGGCGGTCGCCGTGTCGGTCGCGGTGCTCACCTTCGGCAGCGACGAACAGGCCGCGGCCTTCAAGCAGCTCGCCGACACCCCGGGCAGCGGCGGGATCGCCGATCTCGCCACCGAGACCCACCAGTGGCCGCGCGAGCCGGACACCGCGGGCGCGGCGTACCAGAGCGCGATCTCCGGCCCGGCCGTCCGGCTGGTGCTGGCCGCCTACGTGGACGGCAAGTCCGCGCCGGACGACCCCGCACTGCTGCGTGCGGCGGGCGCCGCGCTGGGCGTGCGGATCAGTTAGCCGATCGCCGCGGCGAGGATCTCCTCGGCGTGGGTCCACAGCAGAGCGCCGCCCGCGCCGGGCACCACGTGACGTCGCGCGCCCGGGATCCGGGAGGTGAGCAGCGCGCCGAGGTCCGGTGAGTGCACGCGGTCCCGATCGCCGAACCACACCTGCACCGGCACCCGGATCGCGGCCCAGTCCAGCTGCCACCGCGACATGGCGATGATCGTGTCGGTCGCGTAGCCCGCGCCGTCGTTCGCGAACCCCTCCCGCAGAGCCGCGCGGTACCGGGCCAGGAACACCGGGTCCTGGTACACCTCGCGGTCGGCCGGATCCGAGCCGTCCAACACCATCCGTTCCATCCCACTGGGGCCGAGCCGGGCGAAGAACTCCCGTGCGGCCGCCGGGTCCTCCCGCACCTGGGTGACGACGTCCCGCACCGGGCCGGGCAACTGCGCGAACACCCGGGGATCGGCGACCTCGTCGGCCGGGGACACCAGCAGCAGCCGGGACGCGATCCCGTGCTCGGCGGCCGCGAGCCCGAAGACCGCGGCCTGCGAGTTCGCCACGACCGGCACCGGCCCGCCGAGCCGCGTCACGAGTGCGGCGAGGCCGGCGGCGGTGGACGCCGCAGACCGGTGCGGGTCGGGTGTCGAGGCGCCGATGCCGGGGCGGTCCACGGTCACCAGCCGGACCCGGGACCCGTCACCGAAGACCATGGACCGGCCGGTCGCGGCGCCGGCCAGGAACAGGACCGGCGTGCCGTCCCCGGGCCCGGTCTCGGACCAGGCGAGGACCCGGCCGCCGGGGAGCGGCAGCTCATGATCAACGCGCACACGCGAAGCGTCGGCCAGGGCTGCCCCTCCCGCAACCGGTTTTCAGAGCCCGTACTCCTCCAGCAGCCGCAGCCACACCTCGCTGATCGTGGGGAACGACGGGACCGCGTGCCACAACCTGCCCAGGGGCACCTCGCCGGCGATGGCGATGGTCGCCGAATGCAGCAGCTCCGCGACGTCCTGGCCGACGAACGTGACGCCGACGAGCACCTCGCGCTCGGTGTCGGCGATCATCCTGGCCTTGCCCGCGTAGCCGTCCGCGTGCAGCGACGACCCCGCGACGGCGATGTCGATGTCGACCACCCGGTGCGGCGCGCCCGATTCCGGCTCGGTCAGGCCGACCGACGCGACCTCCGGGTCGGTGAACACGACCTGCGGCACCGCGTGGTGGTCGGCGGTGGCGCTGTGCTTGCCCCACGGGCGGGTGTCCACCGGCTTGCCCGTGGCCCGCGCGGAGACCACGTCGCCGACCACGCGGGCGGCGTACTTGCCCTGGTGCGTCAGCAACGCGCGGCCGGTCACGTCGCCCGCCGCGTACAGCCACTCGCCGTCCACTTCGGACACAAGGCCACTGTCGTCGACGGTGAGCGGCTTGCCCGGGGCGAGACCGATGACCTCCAGGCCGAGGTCGTCGGTGGCCGGACGCCGCCCGGTCGCGACGAGCACCTGGTCGGCCGTGACGACCGCGCCGCCCTTGAGCTCCAGGCGGGCGGCACCGTCCACTTGGGACGCTCGCTCCAGTCCGGAGTCGGTGTGCACGCGCACGCCGTCGGCCCGCAAGCCCTCCGCGACGGCGTCGCCGGCGAAGTCCGGGTACCGGGGCAGCGGACGCGGGCCGGTGACGATCAGGTCCACCTGCGCGCCGAGGCGGGCCCAGGCCTGCGCCATCTCGACGCCGACCACCCCGCCGCCGACGACGGCCAGCCTGCCCGGCACCGTGCTGCTGGACGTGGCTTCGCGGGATCCCCACACCGGCACCTCGTCCAGGCCCGGGATCGGCGGCGTCTTCGGCACGCTGCCGGTACAGACCACCACAGCGTGCCGCGCGCGCAGGACCCGGCCGCCGTCCACAGTGATCTCGCGCTCACCGGTGATGCGGCCGCGACCGCGGATCGTCGTGATGCCCGCGCCGCGCGCCCACTCGACCTGGCCGGTGTCGTCGCCCTTGCCGGTGAAGTAGTCGCGGCGTTCGAACACCGCCGCCGGGTCGAGCGCTTCACCCACCGGAACGCCGGGCAGCCGCCGGGCCGCGGCGAGCGCGTTTCCCGGTCGCAGCAAGGCTTTGCTCGGGATGCAGGCCCAGTAGGAGCACTCGCCTCCGAACCGTTCCTGCTCCACCAGCGCGGTGGACAGGCCGCCCTTGACCGCCCGGTCCGCCGCGTTCTCCCCCACTGGTCCGCCACCGATCACGATGACGTCAAAAGTCTCCTCGGACATGGGTCACAGCGCACACCAGCCCGGCGCCCGGCGCAAGTGGGGCGGGTATTCTCAGCGGCAAATCGTAAGTACTGGAGGTTTTCGGTGGCGAAGAACACCGCGGTGCAACTACTGGACGACCTGAACGGCGAACCGGCCGCGGAGACGGTGCGGTTCGGCCTGGACGGCGTCGAGTACGACATCGACCTCTCGGACTCGAACGCGGGCAGCCTGCGCGAGCTGCTGGCCACCTACGTGCAGGCGGGCCGCCGCACGGGTGGCCGCAAGCGCCCGCCGCGCCGCCTCGCCCCGGCGAAGCGCACGCGCCGCACGGCGACCTCCAGTGCCGCGACCGCGCGGAAGGCCGCGGAGTCCCCGGCGAAGAGCACCCGCGCGACGGGCGCCACCGGGGCGAAGGCTGCCGGTGCTGCTGGGAAGCGCACGGCGACTGCGGGCAAGACCACGAAGGCGGCCAGCGCTGCCAAGGGCAAGACGGCGGCGGCTGCCGAAGCCACCACCCCCAAGCCGGCCACGCGGCGCAAGGCCACCGCGGCGGCGCCGAAGACCACCGCTGCCAAGGGCAAGAAGGCGGCGGCTGCCGAGGCCACCACGCCGAAGCCGGCAACCCGCCGCAAGGCTGCCCCGGCGCCGAAGACCACCACGAAGGCCGCGGCGAACACCAAGAAGACCACGCCCGCCGCGAAGCCGTCCCGCGCCAAGGCGAAGGCCACCGAGGCCGCAACCGCCAAGGCCGCGCCCGCCAAGGCGAAAGCCGCCGAGACCGCAACCGCCAAGGCGAACGCTGCCAAGACCGCGCCCGCCAAGGCGAAGGCCACCGAGGCCGCGACCGCGAAGGTGAAGGCCACCGAGACCGCAACCGCCAAGGCCGCGCCCGCGAAGGAGAACGCGACCGCCAAGAAGCCGGCCACCAAGAAGGTCGCGCCGGCGGAGAAGGCGCCACGCAAGAGCGTGCGGAAGGCACCGCCCGTGGTGTTCTCCGCGGCCACGAACTGAGCCGGACATCCGCGCCGGGGCGCTCCAGCAAAGCGCCCCGGCCAAGATTTTGACTGAAACCACCGGCACTGCGGCGCACTCGACCAAGCGCCGCAGATCTCAGCAGCCGTCAAGCATTCCCGCCGCCGGGGCGCTCCAGCAAAGCGCCCCGGCGTGGTTGCGCGGCCCCGGACTCACCGGTCGATGCCGAGGTGCTCCCGCAGCGTGGTGCCGCTGTAGTCGGCGCGGAAGACGCCCCGCTCCTGCAACAACGGCACCACCTTGTCCGCGAACGGGTCCAGCCCGCCGGGCGTCACGTGCGGCACCAGGATGAACCCGTCGCTCGCGTCCTCCTGCACGTACGTGTTGATCGCCTCCGCGACCGTCTCCGGCGAGCCGACGAACGTCTGCCGTCCGCTGACCTCGACCACCAGGTCCCGGATCGACAGGTTCTTCGCCTCCGCGAGCTCCCGCCATTGCCGCACAGTCGCCACCGGGTCGCGGTACATGCGCGTCTGCGCGCGCCCCTTGGCCACCGCCTCCGCGCCGACCGCCGGCTCCACGTCGGGCAGCGGGCCCTCCGGGTCGTAGCCGGACAGGTCACGGTTCCACACCTGCTCCAAGAACTTGATCGCCGTCTGGCCGCTCACCTGCTGGTACCGCACGACGTTGGCCAGCTCCTCGGCCTCCGCGTCGGTGTCGCCGAGCACGAAGGTCGCCGCGGGGAGCACCAGCAGCTGGTGCGGCTCGCGCCCGTAGGCGGGCAGCCTGCGCTTCACGTCGGCGTAGAACTTCTGCCCCGCCTCCAGCGTCCCGTGCCGCGTGAAGATCGCGTCCGCCGTCGCCGCGGCGAACTCGCGGCCCTCGTCCGAGTCGCCTGCCTGCAGGATCACCGGCCTGCCCTGCGGCCCGCGCGGCACGTTGAACCGGCCCGCGATGTCGAACTGCGCGTCGTGGTGCTCGAACGCCCCCGCGCGGGCGTTGCGCAGGAACACCCCGGACGCCTTGTCCGCGGCGATGTCGTCCGCGCCCCAGGAGTCGAACAGCTCGAACGCCGTCTGCAGGAACAACTTCGCGCGCTGGTAACGCTGTTCCTCGGGCAGGTAGCCGCCGCGGCGGAAGTTCTCGCCGGTGAACGCGTCCCACGAGGTGACCACGTTCCAGCCGGCGCGCCCCTCGGACAGGTGGTCGAGGCTGGCGAACTGGCGGGCCACCTCGTACGGCTCGTTGAACGTCGAGTTGATCGTCCCGGTCAGGCCGAGCCGGTCGGTGACCGCGGCGAGCGCGGCCAGCACGGTGAACGTGTCCGGGCGGCCGACTACGTCCAGGTCGTAGATCTTGCCCGCGTGCTCGCGCAGCCGCAGCCCTTCGGCGAGGAAGAAGAAGTCGAACTTGGCTCGCTCGGCCGTCCGCGCGAGGTGCGTGAACGAGGAGAACTCGATGTGGCTGCCCGCCTCCGGGTCGCTCCACACGGTGGTGTTGTTGACGCCGGGGAAGTGCGCGGCGAGGTGGATCTGCTTCATCGCGTCGCTCCTGCGTAGCGGTTGGCGGGGCGCTCCAGGCCGAGCAGGCCCCGCAGCGTGCCGGCCTCGTACTCGCGGCGGAACGCGCCGCGCTGCTGCAGTTCGGGGACGAGCCCGCGGGTGATGGCGGTCAGGTCGTGCGGCAGGGCGCCCGGACGCAGCCGGAAACCGGACAGGCCGGCGTCTCGCCAGGCCAGCAGCTGGTCGGCGAGCTGGGCCGGGGTGCCGGTGAAGACCAGCGCGTCGGAGGTGAACTCGGCGCGGTCGTCCAGGCGGGCCTTGCGGTCGCGGGCGGCCTGCTCGGTCTCGTCGAGGAACACCACGACGTCGCCGAACACCAGCAGGTCCTCGCGCAGGCCGCGCACCTCCTGCCCCAGTGCGCGCGCCTCGTCGGTGTCCTGCGGGGTGAGGAACACGAGGTCGGCCGAGCGGGCGGCGAGCCGGTGGATCTCGGTGACGTGCGAGAGCACCGCGACCGGCGGCTGGCCCTGCGGCGGGCGCGGCGTGATCGACGGGCCCTTGACGCTGAAGAACCGCCCGGTGAAGTCGATGTAGTGCAGCTTGTCCCGGTCGATGAACCGGCCGGTGGCGGTGTCGCGGATCTCGGCGTCGTCCTCCCAGCTGTCCCACAGCCGCCGCACGACCTCGACCCAGTCGCCGGCCTCCTCGGCCAGGTCGGGCAGCGGAACCGGGAACTCGCGGCGGCCGAAGTGCGCCGCGTCGTCGGGGCTGCTCGCGATCCGGACGCGCACACCGCCGCGCCCGGTGGACACGTAGTCGAGCGTCGCGATCGCCTTGGACAGGTGGAACGGTTCGGTGTGCGTGGCGATCGCCGTCGGCAGGAACCCGATGTGCCGGGTCAGCGGCGCGACGCGGGCGGCGATCAGCACGGCGTCCAGCCTGCCGTCGACCCGGTCGGTTCGGCCGTCCCGCGGCGCGCCCAGTGAGTCCTCGATCGTGACGAAGTCCAGCAGGCCGTGTTCGGCCTCGATCACCAGATCGGCCCAGTACCGCGGGCGGAACAGCTCGTCCGGGCGCGCGTCGGGCTCCCGCCACGCGGCCGGGTGCCAGCCCGCGCCCTCCAGTGCCACCGCGAGATGAACCATGCCTCGCTCCTTTCGCCTCCCCCGGTCCAGCGATCGGGCGGCCCGCGCTATTTCGCGTACCACCCGTTGGGACGCCTACGGTGGAGGCATGTACTCCAAGGAGATCGAGGTGAAGACCGGCGGCCGCGCCGTGGTGCACGACCTGACCAGGGAGGCCGAGGCGTTCCTGGCCGAAGCGGACGCGTCGGACGGCCTGCTGCACGTCTTCGTGCCGCACGCCACCGCGGGCCTGGCGATCCTGGAGACCGGCGCGGGCAGCGACGACGACCTGCTCGCCGCGCTGGACGAGCTGCTGCCCAGGGACAACCGGTGGCGGCACCAGCACGGCACCAAGGGCCACGGCCGGGACCACGTGCTGCCCGCGCTGGTGCCGCCGTACGCGAGCGTTCCCGTGCTGGGCGGGTCGCCGGCGCTGGGCACCTGGCAGTCGATCTGCCTGGTGGACACCAACATCGACAACCCGGTCCGGCACGTCCGGTTCAGCTACCTCGCCGGCTGAAGCTCCGGCGCCGCCTCCACCGGCACCGCCGGCTTCGCCCGGCCAGGCCAGAGGACGACCACCAGGCCGGCGACCAGCATCGCGCCGAGCACCCAGATGCCGGTGGTCACGTCCGGCGCGTCCGGGGTGCCCTGCAGCAGGCTGCGGGTGCCCTCGGTGGAGAAGCGGAACGGCGTCCACGACCACAGCAGGGCCCGGTAGGCCGGGTTGAGCAGCTCCGGCACCTGCCCGGCGACGTTCGGCGCGAGCAGGTAGAGCGGCGCGAGGATCGCCATGGCGCGGATGCCAAGCAGGCGCAGCAACGCGGTCTGCACGGCCGCGAACGCCGCGGCGACCAGCAGGATGTAGCCGAGGACGTCCCAGCCGAGCGGCAGGGACGAGTCCCACAACGCGAGGAACCCGGCCGCGACGCCGGTGATCAGCACGGCGGTGACCGCGACCTGGGTCAGGCGCGCCGCGACGCCGATCCGCCGCCCGGTCCGCTCGGCGACGACGACCAGGATCGCGCCCGCGGCCAGGCTGCCGACCCAGGCGAGGATGCTCACCGCGAGCGGCGCCGTCCGGCCCGCGGGGCTCGCCGGGTGCACGGTCTCCACCCGCACCGGGGCGGACGGGGTGCCGGTGGCCTGGCTCATCGCGGTCGACAGCGCCTGCCCGGCGCCGGTGAGCGCCTGTTGCACGACCTGGGTGCCGCTGGGGTTGACAGCGCCGGACACCACCACGCCCACCTGTCCGGGCGCCAGTTCCAGCACGCCGTAGACGTCCTTGTCGTCGAGCAGCGTCCTGGCTTCGGCGGGTGTGGTGACCCGCCAGCTGAGGGCCTCGCCGCCCTGGCTCGTGAGCTGCCCGGCCGCGGCGCGCAGCTGCGGCGGAGCGTTGTCCGGCACCGCGACCGCCACCGGCAGCCCGTCCGGTTCGACCGACGCCTGGACCCCGACGGTCAGGAATCCCAGCACCACCGCGACCACCGCACCGGCCAGGGCCGCCAGCCCGGCCACCGGCCTCCGGGATGTGCCAGCCATGGGGACCTCCCCTAAATTTCTTCGACTGTTGAATTCAAGGGGAACGGTAGCCCTGCGATTGGTCGAAGTCAACGCTTGATGAATAATGGTCTTGGTAGCGTCGGCGGACGTGACGAGCAGTGCGCACCGGCTGGTGCTGTGGGACATCGACCAGACCCTCATCGACCTGCGCGGGGCGGGCCGCGGCTGGTACCGGCAGGTGCTCGAGGAGGTGACCGGCGTCTCGATGACCGCGATGCCGGACTTCTTCGGGCGGACCGAGCGCGCGATCACCGCGGAAGTGCTGACGCTGCACGGGATCGAGCCGACCGAGGAGCTGATCCAGCGGATGTGGGCAGCGCTGACCGCGGTGTCCGAGCTGGCGCTGCCGGAGCTGGCGAAGCGCGGCCTGGCGCTGCCGGGCGCGGCGACGGCGCTGGCGGGGGTGGCCGCGGCGGGCGGGGCCGTGCAGTCGCTGGTGACCGGGAACCTGCGGGAGATCGCGTGGCACAAGCTGTCCGCGTTCGGGCTGCACACGCACTTGGACTTCGAGATCGGCGGCTACGGGAACCTGTCCGCGCACCGGCCGGACCTGGTGGCGTACGCGGTCGACCGCGCCCATGCGACGCTCGGGCGGCCGTTCGAGCCCGCGTCGGTCATCGTGGTGGGCGACACGCCCCACGACATCGACGCGGCGCGTGAGCATGGAGCGGTCGCCGTGGGCGTGGCGACGGGCCGGTTCGACGCGGCCGCGCTCCGGGAGGCCGGGGCGCAGGTGGTGCTGCGCGATCTCAGCGACACGAAGCTGGTGCTGGCGGCGGTCTTCGGGGAGGGCTGAGCGTCTCGGCTGGGCGCCGGGTCAGTGCGGACGCCCGCCTGGGGCGACCATGCGTGCGGCACCGCCGGTGCCGCACGACTCGCGCTGGCCGCCGCGTCCGCCAAAACCGACCACCCCGGCCCGCATCACCACGGGACACCACCACCACCAGCCGATGCGACCAGGCCCGGCCACCGCCGCAGGTGCCGCACGGGCCTCAACAACACTCGCGCTAGCCGCCGCCTTCGGCCGAGACCGACCGCCCCGGCCCAGGTAACGACAGACACCCCCGACCAATGCGACCAGGCTCCGCGGCACCGCCGTGCTCGCGACCTCAGCGGCACAAGCGCACCAGCCGCCGCGTTCGGCGAGGGCTGACACGGCAACGGGCCCGCCGCGAAAAGCGACGGGCCCGTTGCCGGAAAAGGCGGTTCAGCCGCGGACGAGCTTGACCAGGTGGTCGACCACCGCGTCCACCGCGATCTCCTCGCGGTCGCCCGTCTTGCGGTCCTTCACCTCGACGACGCCCTTCGCCAGGCCGCGCCCGACCACGAGGATCGTCGGCACCCCGACGAGCTCCGCGTCGGCGAACTTGACGCCCGGCGTGGCCTTCCGGTCGTCCAGCAGGACCTCCACACCGGCCGCGTCGAGGTCGGCGGCCAGCTTCTCCGCGCCCGCCGCGATCGACTCGTCCTTGCCCGCGATCACCACGTGCACGTCGTACGGCGCGACCTCACGCGGCCACACCAGGCCCAGCTCGTCGTGGCTCTGCTCGGCGATCACCGCGACCAGGCGCGACACGCCGACGCCGTAGGAACCCATCGTGATGCGGATCGGCTTCGAGTCCGCGCCGAGCGCGTCCAGCTGGAACGCGTCGGTGTACTTGCGGCCCAGCTGGAAGATGTGCCCGATCTCGATGCCGCGCGCCGCGACCAGCGTGCCCTGCCCGTCGGGCGAGGCGTCGCCTTCGCGCACCTCGGCGGCCTCGATCGTGCCGTCCGGGTGGAAGTCGCGGCCCACGACGAGGTCGACGACGTGGTGGTCGGCCTTGTCGGCGCCGGTCACCCACGCCGTGCCGGTGACGACGCGCGGGTCGACCAGGTACCGGACCCCGTTGTCCTGCAACGCCTTCGGGCCGATGTAGCCCTTGACGAGGAACGGGTTGGCGGCGAAGTCGGCTTCTTCGAGCAGCGCGACCTCGGCCGGCTCCAGCGAAGCTTCGAGCCGCTTCTGGTCGACCTCGCGGTCACCGGGGATGCCGATGCCGAGGATCTGCCAGTCCTTCTCGCCCGGCTGGCGGATCTTCACCATCACGTTCTTCAACGTGTCCGCGGCGGTGAAGGTGCGGCCAAGGTCGGCCTTGTCGTTGAGGTAGTCGACCAGCGTCTGGATGGTCGGCGTGTTCGGCGTGTGGTGGACCTGCGCCTGCGGTTTGTCCTCGATGGACTGAGCGGGCGGCGCGGGCGTGACGACGGCCTCGACGTTGGCCGCGTAGCCGGACGCGTTGCTGCGGACGTAGGTGTCCTCGCCCGTTTCGGCGACGGCGAGGAACTCCTCGGACGCCGAGCCGCCCATCGCGCCGGACGTCGCCGCGACGATCACGTACTCCAGGCCCAGCCGGTCGAAGATCCGGATGTAGGCGTCGCGGTGCAGCTGGTAGGAGCGGGACAGGCCGTCGTCGTCGAGGTCGAAGGAGTAGGAGTCCTTCATGACGAACTCGCGGCCGCGCAGGATGCCGGCCCGGGGGCGCGCCTCGTCGCGGTACTTGGTCTGGATTTGGTACAGGATGACCGGGTAGTCCTTGTACGAGCTGTACTCGCCCTTCACGGTGAGGGCGAACAGCTCCTCGTGCGTCGGGCCGAGGAGGTAGTCGGCGCCCTTGCGGTCCTTGAGGCGGAACAGGGCGTCGCCGTACTCGGTCCAGCGGCCGGTCGCCTCGTAGGGCTCGCGCGGCAGCAGCGCGGGGAACAGGATCTCCTGCCCGCCGATCGCGGCCATCTCCTCGCGGACGACCTCCTCGATCTTGCGCAGCACCCGCAAGCCCAGCGGCAGCCACGAGTACCCGCCCGGCGCGACCCGGCGGACGTAGCCTGCCCGCGTCAGCAGCTTGTGGCTGGGAACCTCGGCGTCGGCCGGATCCTCACGCAGCGTGCGCAGGAACAACGACGACATCCTGGTGATCACTGGGCTGCTCCTCGGTGTCGAAACGCGGTGTGAACAGGGTAGTCAGGGGCGTCCAGCGGTTTTCGGGCGGGCCGGGATTGTCGGTGGGGCGCGCTACCGTGCCGAGATGACTCTCGAACTGGGGATGGTGACCGTGGACTGCGCGGATCCACGGCAGATGGCGGCGTTCTGGTGCGCGGCGCTGGGCGTGCGGGTGGACCTGGACTGGGGCGAGTACCTGGTGCTGACGCCCGCGCGCGAGGGCGGCGTGCGGCTGGGGTTCCAGCAGGTGCCCGAGGAGCGGGCCGGGAAGAACCGGCTGCACCTGGACCTGGCGACCACCGACCGGGACGGCGAGGTGGCCCGGCTGGTGGGCCTGGGCGCGGCGAAGCTCGCGGAGCACGAGGTGCCCGGCCTGGCTTGGACAGTGCTCACGGACCCGGAGGGAAACCAGTTCTGCGTGGGCGAACCGCACTGAGTTTTTCGCGGTTGCCGGCCCGGCGCGGTGGGTTCCACGGCTGGGCCGGCAAGTTCCCGTGCGCGGGGCGGTGGGTTCCACGGCTGGGCCAGCAAGTTCCCGTGCGCGGCGCGGTGGGTTCCACGGCTGGGTCGGCAAGTTCCCGTGCGCGGGGCGGTGGGTTCTACGGCTGGGTCGGCGAGTCTGTGCGCAGGGCGGTGGGTGCCCTGGACACCTCGCGAAGCAGGAGCGCGGAACCCACCCGCGAACGTGGGACCCGCAGGGCGGGCGTGGATTCAATGCTGCAGTCGGCGCGCCGCCCATCTGCGCGCCCGCCCGGCCGCACGTCGCTTCGCGAACCGGGTGCCAACTCCGCGCTTCCTGCGGCGCCTGGCCTCGGGACGCCCGGGGGGCCGCGGCGCGGGCGGCGCCTGGCCTCGGGACGCCGGGGGCGCGGCGCGGGCGGCGCCTCGGCTCGGGCGGGTGGCGTCGCAACGCGCTCAGCGCGGCAGCACCGCCCCAACCGCCGTGCCCCTCCCGGCACGGGCGGCGCCACCCTGGGCCTCGCGGCCACCGTCAGCGTGGCAGCACCGCACCCAGCTCGCGCGCCGCTGCGTGGAGGGCGGGTACGAAGGCCTCCAGCTCGGCCACCGACATCCGATACGCCGGCGCCGCGGTGGAGACTGCGGCGATCGCGTGCCCGTCGGGGCCCAGCACGGGCACCCCGACGGCCCTTATCCCCGGCTCGTGCTCCTCGTCGGCGATCGCGTAGCCCTGGGACCGCACCGCGGCGATCTCCTGCGCGAACTCCGCCCGTGAGGTGATCGTCCGCGGCGCCAAGCCCGCCAGCTCCAGCGACTCCACCAGCGCCTCCCGGTCCGGCGCGAACGCCACCAGGCACTTGCCCATCGCCGTGCAGTGCAGCGGCCCCCGCTGCCCCGGCTCGCCCCGGATCTGGATCTGCCGCGGCCCCTGCACGGAATGCACGTACACCTGCTCGCGCCCGTCCAGCACCGCCATCAGCGTCGGCTCGCCGGTCTGCTCCGTCAGCGCCCGCAGCACCGGCAACGCCACCCCGGCGAACCCCCGCGCGTGCGACACCCGCTGCCCCAGCTCGAACAGCCGCACGCCGAGCGCGTACCGCTTCGACGCCGGATCACTGCGCGCGAAACCCTGTTCCTGCAACGAACCCAGCAGCCGGTGCGTCGTGCTCACCGGGTAGCCCGCCCGGCGCGCGAGCTCGGACAGCCCGACCCCGTCGGGGTACTCGCCGAGCAGCGACAGCACCCGCAGGGCCTTGCCCACCATGTCAGCCACACACCACCCCTTGACGTCTCCCGGTGGAAGTTCCACACTCATCGAGCACCACAATACGGAATAGCTTTCCACATCATGGAAAGAACGGCAAGGAGGCCGCCTTGGAGAGCCCGCCAGTGACCGGCATGGCCACCCAACCGGGCAGGCAGCGCTGGCTGCGCCTGATCCCGATCGTCTTCGTCACGTACAGCCTCGCCTACCTGGACCGCTCGAACTTCTCGATCGCCGCGGCCGGTGGCATGTCCGAAGACCTGGGCATCACGAGTTCGACGTCCGGCCTCATCGCCGCCTCGTTCTTCGCCGGCTACTTCCTGCTGCAGGTCCCCGGCGTGCTCTACGCCGACCGCCGCAGCGTCCGCGACCTGATCTTCTGGTCGGTCCTGGCCTGGGGCACGCTCGCCACGCTCCAGGGCCTGCTCAGCTCGGTCCCGCTGCTGATCGTCGTCCGCTTCCTGCTCGGCGCCGTCGAAGCCGCGGTGCTGCCCGCGCTGGTCGTCCTGCTCGCGCGCTGGTTCACCAAGGCCGAGCGCGGCCGCGCCAACGCCTTCCTCATCCTCGGCAACCCGGTCACCGTGATGTGGCTGTCCGCCGCCTCCGGCTACCTCATCGAGGCCACCAGCTGGCGCGGCATGTTCATCATCGAGGGCGTGCCCGCCCTGATCTGGGCGTTCTACTTCCGCGCGCAGGTCCGCGACCGGCCGGCCGACGCGCCGTGGCTCGCCCCGGCCGAACGCGAAGCCGTCGACACCGGGATCGCCGCCGAGCAAGCCGAGCTCGCGAGCACCGCCGACACAACCGGAGTGCACCCGCTCCGCGAAGCCCTGCGCACTCCGGCCGTGCTGGTCCTGTCCGCGCAGTACCTGCTGTGGAGCATCGGCGTGTACGGGTTCGTGTTCTGGCTGCCGTCGATCGTGAAGGCCGGGTCGTCTGCCGGGATCGGCGCCACCGGCCTCCTCTCGGCCGTCCCGTACGCCTTCGCCGTGGTCGCGATGTTGCTCAACTCGCGCCGCTCCGACCGCACCAGCCGGCGCATCCGCTACGTGTGGCCTTGGCTGCTCGGCGGCGCGGTCACGTTCTACGGTTCCTACCTGGCCGGCCACGACGCGTTCTGGCTGTCGTTCCCGCTGCTGGTCCTCGCCGGGATCGCGATGTACGCGCCCTACGGCCCGTTCTTCGCGATGATCCCGGAGCTGCTGCCGCGCCGCACCGCCGGTGTCGCCGTGGCCCTGGTCAACGCCGCCGGCGCGCTCGGTGGCTTTCTCGGCACATACCTGGTGGGCTGGTTGCGCACCGCGACCGGCACCGACGCCGCCGCGTTCCTGATGCTGGCCGGCACGATGGCCGCGTCCGCGCTGGTCCTGCTCGCCGTCCGCACCCCGAAGAGGAAGGTCGCATGACGCCCCGAGTTCTGCTGCCCTGGTCCGATCTCGCCGTCCCGGACGGCCTGGAAACCGCCTGCTACGACGGCACCGGCACGCCACCCGGCCTGGACGGCGTCGAGTTCTACGTCCTGCCCTACGACAGCGGGCCCGAGCCGCCGAAGCTGATCGCGAAGATGCCGTCGCTGAAGGCCGTGCAGTCGCTGTCCGCGGGTGTCGACAGCCTCCTGCCGCTGATCCCGGACGGCGTCACCCTCGCCAACGGCCGCGGCCTGCACGACCTCAGCGTCGCCGAGCACACGCTCGCGCTGATCCTCTCCGCCCAGCGAAACCTGCCGCGCTGGTTCCGGCAGCAGAGCACCGGCTCGTGGGACCGCGAGCACACCCGGTCACTGGCGGACGAGCGCGTCCTGCTCGTCGGCTACGGCTCCATCGGCAAGGCGATCGAGCGGTACCTCGTGGCCGGAGAAGCGGAGGTCGTGCGCGTGGCGAGCACCGCGCGCGAGGGTGTGCACGGCATCGACGAGCTGCCGGAACTCCTGCCGTCCGCGGACATCCTGGTGCTGATCCTGCCGGACACCCCCGCCACCCGCGGCCTGATCGGGGCGCCCGAGCTGGCGGCGCTGCCGGACGGCGCGCTGGTGGTCAACGTCGGCCGCGGCACCGCGATCGACACCGCGGCGCTGACGAAGGAGGTCGTGGCGGGCCGGCTGCGGGCCGCGCTGGACGTGGTCGATCCGGAGCCGCTGCCCGAGGACCACCCGCTGTGGCGAGCGCCGGGCGCGATCATCACCCCGCACGTTGCGGGCGGCTCCGACTCGTTCTACCCGCGGGCGAAGCGGCTGGTGGAGCAGCAGCTCCAGCGGTTCGCGCGGGGCGAACCACTGGTCAACGTGGTGCGGTGATCAGGACGCCTGCGCGTACTCCACCACGTAGTCGGCCGTGCAGACGCAGCCGCCGTCGACCTCGTCGCACCGGATCGTCAGGCTGTGCCGCACCAGGTCGGTGTCGGTGCAGTCCGGTTCGGTGCACTCCACCAGGGCGTCCACGTGCAGGACGAGGGTGCCGTGGCAGTGGTCGAGGTCCCGTGCGCAGCTGGGGCACTCCATGTCTGACACCTTCCGCCGGTTCGTGTTGCGGCACCTTGGTACCACCGCGCTTCACCGGAAGGTGGGAGGAGGTCCCGGCGTGTCGGCGTGACGTCAGGCGCTCTTCGGCGAGCGGCGGCTGCGCGCCGGGGTCGCGGCCGGCTTCTTCGCGGCCGTGCGCTTGGCCGGTTTGCGTGCCTTCTTCGCCTCGCTGACGCTGGCCTCCAGCGCCGCCATCAGGTCGACCACGTCGGTCTTGGGCGAGCGGCCCTTCGGCCGGGTGGTCTTCTTGCCCGCGATCTTCGCCTCGATCACCGATTCCAGCGCCTCCCGGTACTGGTCGGTGTACTTGTCCGGGTCGAAAACCGGCTCGGACAGCGACTCGATGAGCGAGCCGGCCATGCTCAGCTCCTGCGGCCGCACCTGGGGCAGCTCGTCGCGCAGGAACCCGAAGTCCGGGGTGCGCACCTCGTCCGGCCACAGCATCGTGGTCATGACCATCACGTCGGCGTGCACGCGCAGCAGCGCGAGGGTCTCGCGCTGGCGCAGCGCGACCTTGGCGATGGCGACGTTGCCGGACTTGTGCAGCGCGTCGCGCAGCAGCACGTACGGCTTGACCGCGGCCTTCTGCGGCTCCAGGTAGTAGTGGCGGTCGAAGTGCAGCGGGTCGATGGCCTCGAGCGGCACGAACTCCAGCACGTCGATGACGTTGGAGCTGGACAGCGGCAGCTCCTTGAGGTCCTCGTCGGTGATGACCACCATCTCGCCGTCGTCGGTCTCGTACCCCTTGGCGATGTCGGCGTAGGGCACCTCTTCGCCGTCGATGGTGCAGAAGCGCTTGTACTGGATGCGCCCGCCGTCGCTGACGTGCACCTGGCGCAGGGACACGTTCTTGTTCTCGGTGGCCGCGTAGAGGTTGATCGGGATCGTGACCAGCCCGAACGACACCGAGCCCTTCCACATCGATCGCATCGCCGGGCCCTCCGCTCCCTGCCGACATAACCGCAGGTCGGACGTTACGCGAGAACCGGGCGCGCCACCAGGCGGCCAACCGGCCGCACCGGGTGCTCAGCCGCTGGTGGCGCGCGTGATCCGGCCGGCGAGCGCACGCAGGTGCGCGGCCAGTTCCGGTGGTTCGTGGACCTCGAACTCGCAGCCGAGGGCCAGCAGCCGGAACGCCAGCCAGTCGAGGGTGTCGGCGTGGGTCTCCAGCCGGCAGGCCGCCGGGCCCGTCGCCGTCAGCTCGCCGGCGTTCTCCACCCGCGGGCGCATCTCAGCCAGCGACGCGTGCAGGGTCACCACCGCGCGGTGCGTCGGCACCGTGCGGTAGAGCTTGGCCGTGACGAAGGCCGCCGCGTCGTCGGCGGGCAGCTCGCGCGGGGTGGTCCGGGCGCCGGTGCCGTGGGGGCGGCGGACGCGGTCGACGCGGAACAGGCGCCAGTCGTCGCGGTCGACGTCCCACGCCACCAGGTACCAGCGACGTCCCGCGGCGACCAGGCGGTGCGGTTCGGCCAGGCGGCGGGATTCGCGGCCCTCGGCGTCGCGGTAGCCGAACCGGACGCGCTCGTGGTTGGCGATCGCGGCGGCCAGCGCGGCGAGGTCCTCGGGCACGACCGGCGGGCCGGGATCGGGCATCGGCACGGTCGCCGCGCCGAGCGTGCGCACCCGGCGGCGCAGCCGCGAGGGCAGCACCTGCTCGAGTTTCGCCAGCGCCCTGGCCGAGGCCTCGTCGATTCCCGCCACCGCCTGGCGGGCGGCGGTGCGCAGGCCGACCGCGATCGCGACCGCCTCTTCGTCGTCGAGCAGCAGCGGTGGCATCGCCGCGCCGGCCACCAGCCGGTACCCGCCCTCGGCGCCCATCGTGGACTCCACCGGGTACCCGAGCCCGCGCAACCGGTCGATGTCCCTGCGGATCGTCCGGGTGCTGACCGCGAGCCGCGCGGCCAGCTCGGTGCCCGGCCATTCGCGCGGTGTCTGCAGCAGGGACAGCAGCGTCAGCAGCCGCCCCGGGGTGTCCGTCATGGTTCCAGAATGCGACCGATCGGTGACGGAAACTGACCTAGTTCATCATTTCCTCAGCATCACGACCCCACCGATCACCGTCCGGGCGAACTACGCTGTTGCGGTGGCGGGCACACTTCCGAGCGAGCTCACCAGTTTCGTCGGCCGGCGGCAGGAGCTCGCGGACATCCGGCGGCTGCTGTCCGCCGCGCGCCTGGTGACGCTGACCGGACTCGGCGGGGTCGGCAAGACCAGGCTCGCGGTGCGGGCCGCGGTCGGGTTGAAACGCGCGTTCCCGGACGGGGTGCACTTCGCCGAACTCGCGGATCTGGACGACGCGGCGCTGCTGCCCCAGACCGTCGCCACCGCGCTCGGCCTGCGGGACGAGGCCGTCGAGCCCGCGGACCGGCTCGCCCAGTTCCTCGGCGACCGCCAGGTGCTGCTGGTGCTGGACAACTGCGAGCACCTCACCGACGCGTGCGCGACGCTGATCGGCAAACTGCTGGCGGCGACCAGCGGGCTGCGCATCCTGGCGACCAGCCGCCAGCGGCTCTCGGTCGAGGGCGAGCACCTGCTGCCGGTGGAACCGCTGAGCCTGCCCGACCGCGAGGGCACGACCGAGGGCACCAGCGGCTGGGACGCGATGGCGCTGTTCGCCGACCGCGCCGCCGCCGTGTCGCCGGGGTTCGCGCTCACCGCCGAGAACGAGGCGCTGATCGCGACGATCTGCCGGCACGTCGAGGGGCTGCCGCTGGCCATCGAGCTGGCCGCGGTGTGGTTGCGCACGCTGTCGCTGACCGAGCTGAACGACCGGTTGACCGACCGGTTCGCGTTGCTGAGCGAGGCCTCCCGCACGGCGCCGCCGCGGCAGCAGGGCCTGGAGGCGCTCGTCGACTGGAGCTACCGGCTCTGCCTGCCCGCCGAGCAGCGGGCGTGGGAACGGCTGTCGGTGTTCCGCGGCGGGTTCGACCTGCCCGCGGCCGAGTTCGTGTGCGCGGGCGACGGGATCGGCGGTGACTCGGTCTTGGGCGTGCTCGCGGGTCTGGTCGACAAATCGGTTCTGGTGCGGGTGCGGGAGACCTACGGGCACAACGCGCGCTACCGGATGCTGGAAACGCTTGCCGAGTTCGGCGCGGCGCGGCTCGCGGAGAACGGTGATCCGGCCGGTTCCACGAGGCGGCACCGCGATTTCTACCGCGAGCTGGCCCGCCGGTTCACCGAGGAGAAGATCACCTCGCGTCAGCAGGAGTGGATCTCCCGCATGCAGAGCGAGCACGCGAACCTGCGCGCGGCGCTGGAGTCGTGGCTGGAGGAGCCGGATCCGCGGCCGGCGCTGGAGATGGCGGGGAACCTGTCGACGTTCTGGATCGCGGGCGGGCACCTGCTGGAGGGCAGCCGGTGGCTGGACCGGGTGCTCCAACTCGACGGCGGCCCGTCGCGAGAGCGGGCGCGCGCGTTGCACGCGTCGCTGCTCACCTGCACGTGGCTGGGGGTGCGGCGGGGGTTCGCCGGGCGGCTGCGGGAGTACCGGTCGATCGCCGCGGAGCTGGACGACCCGGTGATCAGCGTCGAGTTGCTCGTGTGCGAGGGGGTGAGCCGCTACTTCCTCGGCGATCCGCGGCGGGCGTGCGAGTTGCTGGAGGAGGCGCACGAGGTGTGCCGGGCGGCCGGGCACGACGGGCTGGCTTTGCAGATCCTGCCGTACCTGGCGCTGGCGCGGTTCGTGCTGAGCGAGCCGAACGCCGAGGAGGCGGGCGAGCAGGCGGTCGAACTGTGCGCGGCGCATGGGAATCCGCCCTGGTACACGGCGCTGGCGGTGTGGGTGCTGGGGCTGGCGCTGTGGCGGCGCGGTGATCTGCAGCGCGCGGAACGCCTCCAGCGCGACGCGATCCGCCTGCGCGAGCCGGCGGGCGATCATTCCGGGATCGCGCTGAGCCTGGAGTCGCTGGCCTGGTGCGCGGCGGCCGACCGGCGGTTCAACCGGGCCGCGCGGCTGCTCGGTTGCGCCGCGACGGCGTGGCGCTTGTCCGGGGCGGGGCGGATCGAACCGGCGCTGCAGCAGGTTTCGCAGACCCACGCCGCACTCCCGGCGCGCGAGGCCCTGGGACGGCAGGTGTTCGAGCAGGAGTACGCCCGCGGGGCTTCGATGACGTTCGAAAAGGCGGTCGCGTTCGCCCTCGACGAGCGGCGGATGTCGGCGGCGCCGGTTAGCCCTTCGCGCAACCCGCTGACCGCCCGCGAATCGGAAATCGCGGCACTGGTCGCGAAGGGGCTGAGCAACCGGCAGATCGCCGGGCAGCTCGTCATTTCCCAGCGCACGGCCGAAACGCACGTCGAGCACATCCTCGCCAAGCTGGGGTTCACTTCGCGGAGCCAGATCGCCGCTTGGGTCACGGCGAATGAGGCTTGAGGGGTTGGGGTTGGGGTTGGGGGTTGGTTCGTTGGTGCCAGGGTTTGGCTCGGCATTTCGTGGGATGCGAAGCGATGAAGGGACCGTTCATCAAGGCACGGTTGGACATCTCAGGGCACTGAAAGCCCGAATGGACCACTCATCGCGGCACGGCTGAACATCTCGTGACGCGCAAGCCATGAACGGTCCAGTCATCGAGGCACGGCTGGGCAGCTCGCCACCCGCAAGCCATGAAACTCCATTCACCGGCACGTGACTGGACACCCCATGCCACCAAGACTCATGAACGGACCATTCATCCCTGCTCCACTGGGCAACTCGCAGACCCAAGCCATGAATGGACCATTCATCGCGACACGACAGGGAATCTCGCGCCACCCGCAAGCCATGAACGGTCCATTCATCCCAACACCACCAGTCCCCTCGCGCGGACCACCCGAACCCCACCCGGGTTCACCCATCACCCCAACACCACCAGCCCCGCGAGCAAACCCCCGAACCCCACCCCGGGTTCACCCAACCTCCGCCCCCTCACGCCGCCGAAGACGCCCGACGCGCCCAAGCCGTGCAGGCACGTCGAACCCGACCAGCACCGCGGTGAGCACCGTCAACCCGGCCGCGAGCCATCCCAGCGCGGGCCCCAGCCCGATGTGCCCGGCCACCTGCGCGCCGAGCAGCGGGGCGACCGCGCCGCCGAGCGCGCCGACGTTGTAGGTGAACCCGAGGCTCGCCGCGCGGAGGCGGGTCGGGAAGTGGTCCCCGATGTACTTCGGCAGCAGCCCCGAGATCCCGGAACTCGTGCCCTGCAACACGAACAGCAGCAACCAGACCAGCACGATGCTGCCCGAGCCGAGCGCGAACGCCGGGAACACGAACACCAGCGACAGCAGCAGCCCGCCGACGTACGTCGCGCGCGTGCCGAACCGGTCGCCGACCACCCCGGCCAGGCACGAACCGGCCGCGTACCCGAGCCCGGCCCAGGTCAGCGCGTTCGCCACCTGCCCGGCGTTGTAGTGCAGCTCCGTCTTCAGGTACGTGGGCAGCAGCGACTGGATCGGCCACGAGTACAGGAACGCGCAGAACACGGTCAGCATCAACCCCACCACCACCGGCCACGCTCGGCCGCTGATCTGCACCCCGAACACCACGAACCCCACCACGCACAGCGCGATGTACAGCGGGTACAGGCTCCCCGCGTGCCCCGAGAAGATCAGCACCAGACAGGTCGCCAGCACCACCGCCACGACCACGTTGAGCGGCGCCCACCGCCGGTTCAGCAACGCCGACACGCTCGTCGAGCCGCCACCCGAGCCGACCTCCTCGGCCCAGTCCTTCGCCTCGGGCAACGTGCGCCGCAGCCACAGCGCCACGAACACCGGCAGGATCCCGATCCAGAACAGCCACCGCCAGCCGAAGCTCGGCACGATCAGGTCGTAGGCGCGCGCAGCGAGCACCGTGCCGATCGGGTACGCCGACAGCAGGAACCCCGTCGCGCGGTTGCGCAGCCCCTTCGGCCAGCTCTCCATCACGTACGTGCTGCTCGACCCGTACTCCCCCGCCATGCCGAGGCCGACCACGACCCGGAAGATGAACAGCGACCAGTAGTCCCAGGCGAACCCGCACAGCGCCGTGCCGACCGCGTAGAGCACGATGGACGCGATCATCGCCGGACGGCGGCCGAAGCGGTCGCCGAGCGCGCCCAGCGCGAGCCCGCCCAGCCAGCGGGACACGAAGGCGGCCGACACCAGCGTGGACGCGGTGGCCAGCGACAGGTCGAACTCGTCGCGCAGCTCGGTGAGCACCAAGGTGATGATCACGAAGTCGAAGCCGTCGAGCAGGTAGCCGAGCCACGCTGCGCCGAACGCCTTCCACTGGCCCGGACCGAGCCGGCGGTACCACGGGTTCATGTTCCTTACCTCTTCATCGAGGACTAGTCGTGGGACGTTGGACGTCGTATGATGCTGCGGACGTTAGCCGACGATTCCGGATGGTGGCAAGAGTGCGGACACTGCGCAGCCAGGAACTGGCCGACTCGATCGTCGAGCTGATCGACCGGCGGCGCCTCGGGCCCGGCGACCCCCTGCCGCCGGAGCCGCGGCTGATGGAGGAGTTCGGCGCGGCCCGCAACTCGGTCCGCGAGGCGCTGCGCACCCTGCAGGCGCTGGGCATCGTCGAAATCCGCCACG
The DNA here is from genome assembly GCF_040614175.1 of Amycolatopsis sp. NPDC006131. NCBI lineage: Bacteria > Bacillati > Actinomycetota > Actinomycetes > Pseudonocardiales > Pseudonocardiaceae > Amycolatopsis > Amycolatopsis sp. NPDC006131. The sequence continues at coordinate 22,370 of NZ_JBEXTX010000044.1, read as the reverse complement.
GCTACGGCACCTTCGTCGGCGCGGCGAGCATGACCGCGCTGAGCCCGTCGCTGCTGTTCCGCACGCGCGCCCGCTCGCGCGACGACCTGAGCGGGCTGCGCGATCTGCTGGAGGTCCGGCAGATCCTGGAGACCGAGCTGACCCGCAAGCTCGCCCGGCAACGCGACGAGGAACTGCTCGAACAGCTGACCGAGCGGGTGCGGCGGATGTCCGACCCGGCCACCGCCACGGCCGCAGACGGCGAGTTCCACGAGCTGATCTGCACCGCGGCGGGCAACGAGCTGGCCGCCGAGTTGATCCGCCTGTTCTGGAGCGTCTACCGGCAGACCGAGGCGCTCATCGGGGCGCCGCGCACGCCGTCGGACGCGCTGGTCGCCAAGCACCAGCGGATCGTCGACGCCATCGCCTGCGGCGACCCGGAGGCGATCGACGACGCGGTGCGCCACCACTTCGACGAGGTCCGGAGCCGGCTCACCTGATTGTGGCGAATTCGATTTTCGCCCGAAACGAGTGAAGTCGGGTGGACGTCCGCACCGCCGCGAGAGGACCCTGGGTCCCAGGAGCAGAAGGGGTGGGGCGATGGCGACAGTGGCCGAGCAGATGGTGCGGATCCTGCGGGACAGCGGTGTGCGCCGCATCTACGGGATCGTCGGCGACAGCCTGAACCCGGTGGTGGACGCGGTGCGCCGCACGCCGGGCATCGAGTGGGTGCACGTGCGGCACGAGGAGACGGCGGCGTTCGCGGCGGCCGCGGAGGCGCAGATCACCGGGCGGCTCACCGTGTGCGCCGGCAGTTGCGGTCCGGGGAACCTGCACCTGATCAACGGCCTGTACGACGCGCACCGCAGCGGGGCGCCGGTGCTGGCGATCGCCTCGCACATCCCGTCCAACCAGATCGGCACCGGGTTCTTCCAGGAGACCCACCCCGAGCAGTTGTTCGCCGAGTGCAGCCACTTCAGCGAGCTGGTGTCGCAGGCGGAGCAGATGCCGCGGCTGCTGCGGATCGCGATGCAGACCGCGGTCGGGCGCGGCGGGGTGTCGGTGCTGAGCATCCCGGGTGACGTGTCGGAGCGGCGGGCCACCGGCTCCGCGGCCGAGACGGTGCACGTGGTCGAGCCGTCGCCCGTGGTGCCGCGGGAGGCGGCCATCGCGGAGCTGGCCGAGGTGCTCGACAGCGGCGAGAAGGTGATGCTGTTCGCCGGCGCCGGCTGCCGGGACGCGCACGACGAGGTGATGGCGCTGGCCGGCCGCCTGCAAGCGCCGGTGGGCCACTCGCTCGGCGGCAAGGAGTGGATCCAGTTCGACAACCCGTACGACGTCGGCATGAGCGGCCTGCTCGGGTACGGCGCGTGCTACGACGCGATGCACGAGGCGGACCGCGTGGTGCTGCTGGGCACCGACTTCCCGTACGACGGGTTCCTGCCGCAGGCGCGCACCGTGCAGATCGACACGAACCCGGCGCACCTGGGCCGCCGCACACCGCTGGACCTGGCGGTGCACGGCTCGGTGAAGGAGACGCTGGCTGCGGTGCTCCCCCGCCTGCGGCAGCGCACCGACCGGTCCTTCCTGGACCGCATGCTGCACGAACACACGCGGCGGCTGGAGAAGGTGGTCGACGCGTACACGAAGGACATCGAGCACCACACCCCGATCCACCCCGAGTACGCGGCGGCGGTGCTGGACGAGGTCGCCGCCGACGACGCGGTGTTCACTGTGGACACCGGGATGGGCAACGTGTGGGCGGCGCGGTACCTGACGCCGAACGGGCGGCGGCGGGTGATCGGCTCGTTCCGCCACGGCAGCATGGCGAACGCGCTGCCGCACGCCATCGGCGCCGCGCTGTCCTCGCCCGGCCGCCAGGTGGTGTCCATCTCGGGCGACGGCGGACTGGCGATGCTGATGGGCGACCTGCTGACGCTGTCGCTGTACGACGTGCCGGTGAAGGTGGTGCTGTTCAACAACGCGTCGCTGGGCATGGTGAAGCTGGAGATGCTGGTGGACGGCCTCCCGTCCTACGGCACGGACCACACGCCGGTCGACTTCAGCGCGATCGCCGCGGCGTGCGGCATCTGGTCGACGCGGGTCGACCACCCGGGCGAGGTGCGGTCGGCGCTGACGAAGGCGTTCGAGCACCAGGGGCCCGCACTGGTCGAGCTGACCACGGACCCCAACGCGATGTCCATCCCGCCCAAGATCACCAGCGAGATGCTGCGGGGCTTCGCGCTGGCCGCGAGCAAGACGGTGCTGAACGGCGGGGTGGGCAAGATGGTCGAGCTGGCGCGCAGCAACCTGCGCAACATCGCACGCCCCTGAACGTCTCCGACGGGGTCCTCGCTCCGTGAATGCCGGCGAGCATCCACGGAGCGGGCGATCGATGGCTTGATCACCTCGCGCGCGGCGCCGTCCGCGGACGGCAGCGCACGTCGCGGCAGGACTTCCGCACCTCACCCCGGCGTGACCGCCCACCGCCACGCGCGGGGCTGCCGTGGTCAGTGCGGCTGGAAGTCCGGGTAGTAGGCCGCGGCCGCCTTGGCGGTGTCGACGTTCCGCGGGAAGAGTTCTGCTTCGTAGGCGCGGATGGCCGCGTCGATGTCCCCGGGCTGTTGCGCGATGGCGTTGCCGAGCCGGCCGGCGTCGAAGAGCGCCCAGTTCGCCCCTTCGCCGTCCGGCGGCGCCAGGTGGGCGGCGTCCCCGATCAGCGTGACCCCGGGAACGTGTTCCCAGCGGTGCCCGATCGGCAGCCCGTACAGGGGGCGGAAAACCGGCGGGATGTCGCTGTCCGCGACCAACGCGACGAGCTCCGGCGCCCACCCCTCGAACATCGCCGCGACCGTGCGGGCGGCCGCGGGGCCGTCGTCGAAGTCGATGCCGTCGAACCAGTCGAGCGGCTTGTCGAACATGGCGTAGGAGTGCAGCGTGTCCGCGCGCTCGCGCTGCACGCCGAGACCGATGCCGGTGGTTTCGTCGTAGGCCGTCATCGAGCCGCCGCCGACCAGGGCCAGCGTGGCGGGGTGGCGGGTGCCGCTGTCGAACAGGTACGTCTCGATCATCGAGCGCCCGGCGTAGGTGGGCGTGGCATCAGACAGCAGTGGCCGGACCTTCGACCAGGCGCCGTCGGCGCCGATGAGCACGTCGGTGACGATCGTCGATCCGTCGGCGAAGGTCACTTCGTGGCAACCGTCCTCGAGGGTCCGGACGCTCCGGGTCTTGTGGCCCCAGACGACCGCGTCGGCAGGCAGGGAGTCCAGCAGCAGCTGCCGGAGCTCGCCACGCTGCACCTCGGGGCGGCCTCCGGCGGGGTCGTCGGGCACGTCAGCCAGGACGGTGCCGTCAGGCGCCACGTCGCGGGATGCCTGGCGTCCTTCGAGGACGAGGGACCGGAAGCCGTCCATGAGGCCGGCGGCACGGATCCCCTGCTGTCCGTTGTAGTCGTGGATGTCGAGCATGCCGCCCTGGCCCCGGGCCTGCGCCGACGTCTCCGCCTCGTACACGGTGGACGGGATTCCGTGCACCGCCAGGGTTCGCGCCAGCGTCAGCCCGGCAAGACCGGCCCCGATGATCGTGATCTGAGTCATGCGTGCGTTCCTTGCTGCTGATGGGTGAAGGGCGGGTCGATCCGGGATGCGAGCTGCGCCAGGAGGTCGTGGAGCCGCGCCCGCGCCTCCGCGCCCAGCGGCGCGAGGATCGACTCCTCGACCCGGTCCATGGCCTCTTCGAAACCCTGGATCAGTTCGGAGCCGGCTGGGGTGACGCGCACCCGGCGGCTGCGTGCGTCATCCTCCTGCGCCTGGCGTTCCACGAGCCCGCGGCGCTCGAGCCCGGCCAACAGCCGCGAGACACCCGGCGCACTGGTGCGCATGGCCCGCGCGACGTCCCGCTGGATGGCGTCCGGGTTCTTCGTCAGGTACGCCAGCACCGCGCTCTGCTCGTGGGTGAGGCCGCGTTCCCGGATCCAATCTTCGGCGATGCGCCGCTGTCCCCACACGACCCACCGCATCAGTTCCAGCGTGCTCTCCCGCTCCGGCTCGCTCATAGTTAACATGGTAACTGTTGCGTAGTTAACTATCAACCGCTTAGGGTCGCGGCGTGCTGGTTCTCCGTTCGATCGCACTGTTCGTGCTGGCGGCGCTCGCCGAGATCGGTGGCGCCTGGCTCGTCTGGCAGGGTGTCCGCGAGCACCGCGGGTGGATCTGGATCGGCGCGGGCGTGATCGCGCTCGGGTTGTACGGCTTCGTCGCCACCCTGCAGCCGGACGCCAACTTCGGCCGCATCCTCGCCGCCTACGGCGGTGTGTTCGTCGCCGGCTCGCTGGCCTGGGGCGTGGTCGCCGACGGGTACCGGCCCGACCGGTTCGACGTCATCGGCGCGCTCATCTGCCTCGCGGGCGTCGCGGTCATCATGTACGCCCCGCGCGGCTGAACATCGTTCCACCGACCGCGCCGGGGGTAGCAGCACAGCCGTGGGGCACGTCGTGGCGCTGCGGGCGCTCAAACTCGGGGATTTCCTCGTCACCGTTCCGGCGCTCAAGGCGATCCGCCGCGCGTGGCCGGACCACGAGATCACGTTCGCGACCTCCGGCTGGCTCGGCCCGCTCGTCGAGCTGACCGGCTGTGTCGACACCGTCCTGCCCACCCACGGCATGACCCCGCTCGACCCGCGGGCCAGCCACCCCGCCGTCGCCGTCAACCTGCACGGCACCGGCCCGCACAGCAACGCCGTCCTCGACACCCTCGGCCCCCGCCGCCGCATCGGCCACAGTGGACACGGCTGGCCAGGTCCGAAGTGGATGGACCTGCACGAACGCGACCGCTGGTGCCGCCTGCTCACCGAGCACGGCATTCCCGCCGACCCCGGCGACCTCCACCTCCCACCGCCCCCGCGCACCAGCCCCGCGCCGGGCGCGGTCGTCATCCACCCCGGTGCCGCCTTCGGCAGCAAACGCTGGCCCGTCGAGCGCTTCGCCACCGTCGCCCGGGCGCTCCGCGCGGCCGGTCACCGCGTGGTGATCACCGGCAGCACGTCCGAACAGGACCTCGCCGCCACCCTCGCCGCGCCCGCGGACCGCCTCGCCGGGCGCACCGGCCAGCTCGACCTCGCGGCGCTCGTCGCCCAGGCCCGGCTGGTGATCTCCGGCGACACGGGCATCGCACACCTCGCCTACGCCTTCGACACCCCGTCGGTCACGTTGTTCGGCCCCGTCCCGGCCCGGCACTGGGGACCGCCACCCGGCTCGCACCGCGCGTTGTCGGCCGACGAGCTGCGCCGCGGCGACCCGTTCTCGCCCGATCCGGACCCGGCGTTGCTGCAGGTCCAGCCCGCCGACGTGCTCGCCGCGGCCGCGGAGCTGGTTTGCGGGCCTGCGGAAGTGGTAGCCGGGAGCGGACGAAGGGAGGCGATCGTGCCGGACGAGAAGCACGACGAGCTGGCCGAGTCGAGGCAGGCACTGGCCGAGGCGAAGGAAGCGGCGCGGGACGCGAAGCTCACGCGGCCCCACGAGCAGGCCGAGCAGGAGGGCGCCCCGGCCGAACACCCGCCCCACCAGGAGGACGACGACCACTTCTCCCCCTCCTGAGGGACGCGACCTACGCGCGCACCGCCGCCGCGACCTCGGCCACCAGGCCCGGCTCCGCCTCGTACGGCAGGTAGAGCGTCGCGCGCGTGAACAGGTCGCCGTAGCGGCGCCGCACCTCGGCCGCGACCTCGTCGGCCTTGCCCACCACGGCGATCGCGGCCAGCAGCTCGTCGTCGACGAGCGTGCCCATCCGCTCCCACTCGCCGCGCCGGGACAGCCGGTGCAGCTCGTCGCCCAGCTCGCCGCGGTCGTGCAGCTCCAGCACCCCGCGGTAGGCCGGCGTCGAACCGTAGAACGCGATCTGCCGCCGCGTGCCCGCGAGCGCGGCGGCGATCTCGGCGTCCGACCGGCCGGTCACCACCATCGGCGAGCCGACCAGTTCGAAGCCGTCCAGCGAGTCCCGCCCGGACCGCAACGCAGGCACCGTCACCTCGCGCAGGTACCGCTCGGTGGTGAAGCCGTGGCACAGGAAGCCGTCCGCGACCTCGCCCGCCACGCGCGTCATGCCCTCACCCACGCCCGCGAGCAGCACCTTCGGCGGACCGTACGGGTGGGGCTGCGGCTTGAACATCGGGGTCATCACCGTGTGGGTGTAGAACTCGCCGCGGAAGTTGAGGCGCGCGCCGGTGTGCCACGTGTCCCAGATCGCCCGCAGCGCCAGCACGAACTCGCGCATCCGGGCGGCCGGCTGCGACCACGGCATCGAGAACCGCCGCGTGACGTGGGTCTTGATCTGCGTGCCGAGGCCGAGCAGCAGCCGTCCGCCGGAGAGTTCCTGCAGGTCGTTCGCGGTCTGCGCGACGGTCATCGGGTTGCGCGCGAAGGCCACCGCGATCGCCGTGCCGAGCGTGACGCGCTCGGTGACCGTGGCGCCGAGCGCGAGCGGCAGGAACGGGTCGTGCTTGACCTCGGTGGTCCACACGCCGTCGAAACCGTCGCGCTCGGCCCGCCGCATCGTCTCCCGGGAGTCGGCCGGACTGGAGAACGGGACCGCGAAATCGACCTTCACCCGCCGAACGCTACCGCCTGCGGTTCCGGAACAGGCACTCCTGCGCGAGGCTCGCCAGCAGCACGCCGTCCCGCGTGCGCACGGTGCCGGTGTACCAGCCGCGGCCGCCCGCGACGCTCTGCGGCACCAGGTCCATGTGCACCCAGTCGTCGAGACGGCCCGGCCGGTGGAACCACACCGCGTGGTCCAGGCTCGACGACGCGGACGCCTCCTCGTTGCCGAAGGCCGCGACGCCGGACGAGATGTCCGACAGGTAGGTCAGGACGCAGGCGTGGATGAGCGCGTTGTCGGGCAGTTCGAGCTTGCAGCGCGCCCAGAAGCGCGTCGGCCACTGGCCGTCCGGGTAGGGCTGCGGCGGCAGCGCGCCCTGCATCGAGAACAGCCGCGGCATGCCGCCGCCGGGCAGCTGCTCCGGATCGCCCTCGGGACGCTCCGGGTGCGCCTCGCGGTCGACACCCTCCTCGCGGCGGTGGAAGGACGCCGACATGTTGAAGATGACCTCGCCGTTCTGCACGGCGACCACCCGGCGGGCGGAGTAGGAGCCGCCGTCGCGATCCCGGTCGACGTGGAAGATCGTCGGGCGCGTCGCGTCACCCGGGCGGAGGAAGTAGCCGTGCAGCGAGTGCGGCAGCCGGTCCTCCGCCACGGTGCGCCCGGCCGCGGCGAGCGCCTGCGCGGCGACCTGGCCCCCGTAGAGCGGCAGGGGGTCGTCGAACACGAGGTTGGCGCGGTAGAGGTCGCGGTCGATCTCCTCGAGGTCGAGCAGGTCGGCCAGGGTGGGCTCGTCCACCGCTTTCTCACTGACGGCGTGCATTACCGCACGGTAATACAGGAAGTACGCGCGGGCAGGCGCTGGTAGACGGGCATCACAACGGGCGGGACGCCCCTGCCCGGGGGACACTGAACCGCATGCGGCGACTCGACGAAGTCCGATCCGGGCCAACGCTGGCCGAGCACGTCGCCGCCGCGCCGCTCGTCGACCACCACGTGCACGGCGCGTTCACGGTCGAGCTTGAGCGCGCCGAGTTCGAGGGGCACCTCAACGAGGGTTCGCCCGACCCGATCCCACCGTGGATGACGCAGTTCGACTCGCAGCTCGGGTTCGCGGTGCGGCGGTGGTGCGCGCCGGTGCTCGACCTGCCCGAGCACGCCCCGGCCGACGAGTACTGGAAGCGCCGCACCGAACTGGGTGTGGCGGAGGTGACGCGGCGGTTCCTCGGCGGCGCCGGGGTGAGCGACTGGATCGTCGACACCGGGTACGCCACGAGTTCGCTGCTCGGGCTGGAGGGCATGGAGTCGGCGTCCGGCGCGCGGGCGCACGAGGTGGTGCGGCTGGAGGCGCTGGCCGAAGAGATCGCGCTGGAGAACGTGTCCGGGCGCGACTACGCCGACGCTTTCACCGCCCGGCTGGCCACGCGGGCCGAGAACGCGGTGGGGGCCAAGTCGATCCTGGCCTACCGCACGGGCTTCGACATCGACCTGACGCCGCCGTCGCCGGCCGAGGTGACGCTGGCGGCGGACCGGTGGCTGGACACGGCGGGCGACGAGCCGCGGCTGGACGACGAGGTGCTGATCCGGTTCGGCCTGCACGCGGCGATCTCGCAGGGGCTGCCGCTGCAGCTGCACACCGGGATCGGCGACCGGGACCTCGACCTGCACCGCGTCAACCCGTTGCACCTGCTGGACTTCCTGCGCGCGACGCCGGACGTGCCGGTTCTGCTGCTGCACTGCTACCCGTACCACCGCGAGGCCGGGTACCTGGCGCAGGCGTTCCCGAACGTGCACTTCGACGTGGGGCTGGGCATCAACCACACGGGGGTGCGCAGCGTGGCGGTGGTGGCGGAGTCGTTCGAGCTGGCGCCGTTCGCGAAGCAGCTGTACTCGTCGGACGCGTGGGGGCCACCGGAGCTGCACTACCTCGGCGCGCTGCTGTGGCGCCGCGCGGTGACCACGACGTTCGGCCGGTGGGTCGCCGAGGGCGACTGGTCGGAGCCCGACGCGCGGCGCGTGGTGACCATGATCGCGCGCGACAACGCGCGGCGCGTTTACCGGCTTTGAGCGCGTAGTGAGCCGGCGCGGGGCCGCCACACCGCAGCGCGGCAAGCCGCGTGGCGACATCGCGCCACGACGAGGCCACCCGGCTCTGCCTCAGCCACGCCGCGATGCGGCAAGCTCCCGCCGCTCACCAGCCCCGGCCCGCGTCGCGACACGGGCCGGCCGCCGCGGCTCACCAACCCGCGCCCCGGTAGCTCACCAGCCCTGGCCGCGCAGCCGGTCGAGCAGGCGGCGGTCCCGCTTCGTGGGGCGGCCCGCTCCGCGCTCGCGGCGGGCGACCGGCGTCAGGGCCTCCGGCGGGGGCGCCGGGGTGCGGTCGATGTAGCACGTGGCGGCGTCGGGGGCGCCCACCCGCTTTTCGATGACCCGCACGACCTCGACGATCCGCGTCCGGTCATGGACGCGCGCCCGCACGGTGTCACCGGGGTGCACGCCCGTCGCGGGCTTCGCCGGGCGGTCGTTGACCCGCACGTGCCCGCCGCGACAGGCCGCGGCCGCGTCGGATCGGGTCTTCGTCAGACGGACCGCCCACAGCCAGCGGTCCACGCGCGTGGACTCCATGGTCATCCATCTTGCCTCGCCGGCGCCTTGACCGGCAGGATCGCCACCAGCCCGGCCGCGAGGATCAGCACGATCCCCGCCATGCCGGCGCGCTGGCTGTCGAAGATCGCGATGAACCCGCTGAACGCCAACGGCCCCAGGAAGCTCACCGCCCGGCCGGTGGTCGCGTACAGGCCGAACGCCTCGCCCTCCCGCTCCGGCTCGACGATGCGCGCCAGGAACGTCCGGCTCGCCGCCTGCGCCGGGCCGAGGAACACCGACAGCGCCAGCCCGCACACCCAGAACGTCGCCTTGCCGGGCAGCACGGTCAGCGCGACGCCGATGATCACCAGCGCGATCAGCGACGTCACGATCACGGTCTTGGGCCCGAGCCGGTCGTCCAGCCGGCCACCGCTGACCGCGCCGATCCCGGCGGTCACGTTCGCCACGATCGCGAACATCACGACCTCGGTCTGGCTGAACCCGAACGTTCCCGCCGCGACCACGCCGCCGAAGGTGAAGATCGCGGTCAGGCCGTCGCGGTAGATCGCGCTCGCGGCGAGGAACCACAGCGTCCGCCGGTCCGTCCGCCACAGGTGCGCCAGCCGCTTGGCGAGCACCTTGTATCCGGAGAAGAAGTTGCCCCTGGCCAGTTCGCGGGACGGCGGGTTCTCCGGCACGAACAGCAGCACCGGCAGGGCGAACACCAGGAACCACACCGCCACGAACAACGCCACCGCGCGGATGTTCAGGCCGTCCTCGGAGGTGACGCCGAAGAGCCCGACGTCCGGCTGCACGAACGCGAACAACACGATCGCGAGCGCGATGACGCTGCCGAAATAGCCCATGCCCCAGCCGAAGCCGGACACTCGGCCCATCGTCTTCGGCGTGGACACCTGCACGAGCATCGCGTTGTAGTTGACCTCGGCGAACTCGAAGAACACGCTGCCGACCGCGAGCAGGATGAGGCCGGCCAGCAGGTAGGACGGCTCGTCCTGGACGAAGAACAGCCCTGCGGTGCAGGCGATCGCGATGGCGCTGTGGATGCCGAGCCAGAGCTTGCGCCTGCCGCCGACGTCGCTGCGCTGCCCGGTGACCGGGGCCAGCAGGGCGACCGCCACGCCGGCGATCGTCAGCGCGACGCCAAGCGCTTGCGACCCGCTTTCCGTGTCGGCGGCGACACCGTCGGTGAGGTAGACGGAGAAGACGAACGTGAGGATGACGGCGCTGAACGCGGACGCTCCCCAGTCCCAGAACGCCCAGCTCAGCACGGCTTTGCGCGCGCCCGGCGAGGCCTTGGCGGTGACGGTCACGGCATGATTGTCCACGAGCCGGATGAACCGCGCCGCCCGGCCGGGTGAACGGCGTCACGCCCCGTCGCGGTGGTGCGCGGGCTGGCGACTCGGGTGTCTGGAGGGGGCCGAGTCGGTGCCCGGAAGGGCCAGGCGGCGGTGGGGTTTGACGGTGGGGGCAACGGGGTGCCGCCCCGGGCCCCGCTAAGCCGGGGGGCGGGATGCCGGGCGGCCGTTGGCCGGTGGGGCGACACGTGGGCGGGGGGCGGGTTGCCGCGCCGAGCGGCACTCGGACGGTGGGGCGGCTTGCCGAGCCAGGCGGGCAGTCACCGAACGGAGCGAATCGCCGCGCTGGACGAGATTGCCGCGCTGGACGAGGCAGTCGACCGGCGGGGCGGTGCCGCGTCGGGCGCGGCGGTCGGCCCGTGGGGCGGTGCCGCCTCGGGGCGCGGCGGTCGGCCCGTGGGGCGGTGCCGCCTCGGGACGCGGCGGTCCGTGGGGCGGTGGGGGGGCCGCGCCGAGCGGCACTCGGACAGTGGGGCGGCTTGCCGAGGCACGCGGGCAGTCACTCGGACGGAGCGAATTGCGGCGCTGGACGAGGCGGTCGACCGGCGGGGCGGTGCCGCGTGGGCGCGGCGGCCGGCACTTGCAGCGGTGCCGCGTGGGGCACGGCGGCCCGTGGGGCAGTGCTGCATTCAGGCGCGGCGGCCCGGGGGCCGGTGCTGCCCCAGGCGCGGCGACCCGTGGAGCGGCGGTCGGCTGCGGCGGTTACCGGTGGAGCGGCGGTCGGCTGCGGCGGTTACCGGTGCGGCGGCGGTCGGCTGCGGCGGTTACCGCTGCGGCGGCCGTTGGCTGCGGCGGTTACCGGTGGGCGCGGAGCGTCAGCCCGTGCAACGGCGGACTGGCCGCCGGGCGGCAGCAGTTCGGTGCGCGCAGCGGGTGGCCCACACGGGCTGCAGGCTGGCCACTCCGAGCAACGCGCCACTTCAGGCAACGCACCACTCCAAGCAACGCGCCACTTCAGGCAACGCACCACTCCAAGCAACGCGCCACTCCGCGCAGCAAGCCCGCCGCGGGCAGGAGCCAACTGGCAAATGTTGACAACGTCACGGATCGTGCCCAGCGGTAACCCGGGCGGGCCACTTGGCGATACCAGGGGTATCTGGAAGATCGCGGGAGGGGTTTCGCAGTGGGTTTGGGCCAGTCCAAGACTCCGGTCACCGACCGTCCGGTCTGGCTTGTCCTGACGGCGGTGTTCGCGGTGACCGCGGCGGTGCAGGTCTACCTGGCGCTCGCCATGTCCGTGTGGTTGTCCGGCGTTCTGGCCATCGTGCTCGCCTTCGCCGCGGCGGGATCACTGGCCGCCGCGGCGAAGGCGGTGCCCATCACACGTCGAAGTCGACCGTGAGCGCGTCGGACACCGGCATCGACTGGCAGGTCAGCACGAACCCGTCGGCGACCTCGCCCTCCTCGAGCGCGAAGTTGCGGCGCATGTCCACGGCACCGGCGGTCACCTTCGCCCGGCACGTGCCGCACACCCCGCCCTTGCACGCGAACGGCAGGTCCGGCCGCACGCGCTGAGCGCTGTCCAGCACCGGCACGTCCCGCGGCACGGCGACCGTCGTGGCGCGGCCGTCGAGGATGATCGTCGCCTGGGTGACGACCCCGTCGAGCGCCTTCTCCTCGTGCCGCACCGGCTCCGGCGGCACGTCGTCCACATAGAACAGTTCCTGGTGGATCCGCGACGACGGCACTCCGGCGGCACGCAACCGTTCTTGCGCCACCGTGACCATCCCGAACGGCCCGCACAGCCACCAGTGCCCGACCGCCGACACGTCCGGGAACAACGCCAGCAACGCCGACAGCTTCTCACCGTCGAGCCGCCCGGTGAACAGCTCCGCCTCGCGCGGCTCCCGGGACAGCACGTGCACCAGCTCCAGCCGGTCCGGGTAGCGGTCCTTCAGGTCGGCCAGCTCGTCGGCGAACATCACGGTGTCCGTGCGGCGGTTGCCGTACAGCACGGTGACCGTCGCGGCCGGGTCGCGCAGCACCGTCGCCGCGATCGACAGCACCGGCGTGATGCCCGAGCCGGCCGCGATCAGCACGTGGTGCTCCGGCACCGACAGGTCGGGCGTGAAGTTCCCGGTCGGCGTGCCGACCTCGATCTCGTCGCCCGGCCGCACCTGGTGCACCAGCCACGTCGAGAACAGCCCGTCCGGCACCTCGCGCACCCCGATGCGCGGCTTGCTGCCCTCGGGCGAGCAGATCGAGTACGACCGGCGCTCCTCGCGCCCGTCGATCGTCCGCCGCAGCGTCAGCGACTGCCCCGCCCGGAACGCGTAGGCGTCCGCCAGCTCCTCCGGCACGTCGAAGGTGACCGCGACGGCGTCGTCGCACAGGGGCGTCACCTCGGCCACGGTCAGCGTGTGGAAGTCGCCCCGCCGCCTCGATTTGGTGCTCGCGGTCACCTCAGATCTCCTTGACGTGCTCGAAGGGTTCGTCGCAGGACCGGCAGCGCAGCAACGACTTGCAGGCGGTGGCCCCGAACTCCGACACCAGCTCGGTGTCCGCCGACCCGCACCGCGGGCAGGACACCCGGCGCACCGGTGGGCTCAGCGTCAGCGGGATCGGCCCGGACGGCCGCCGCGGCGCGCTGCCCGGCGGCGCGATACCCGCCTCGGCCAGCGCCCGGCGGCCCCGCTCGCTGATCCAGTCGGTGCTCCAGGCCGGCTGCAGCACCGTGCGGACCTCGACGCGCGAGTACCCGGCGCCCTGCAGCGCGTGCACCAGGTCGTCGCGCATGGTGTCCATGGCCGGGCACCCGGTGTAGGTGGGCGTGATCGACACCGTCACCGCACCGTCCTGTTCGGACACTTCGCGCAGCACGCCGAGGTCGGCCAGCGTCAGCATCGGCAGCTCGGGGTCGCGGACGGTCTCCGCGACGGCGCGGGCGCTCACCATGTCGCCTCCGGATGGGCGCGGGCGACGCTCTGCAGCTCGGCCAGCAGGTAGCCCATCGCCTCGGTGTGCCGGCCACCCCGGCCGGTCTGCCCGTTGACCCCGGCCTTGCCCGCGCTCTCCGGGCGAGCCAGGGAACCGGCGGCGAACACCTGCGCCAGCACGTCGTCGAACTCCGCGCGCACCGAAGCCGGGTCGACCGCGACACCCGCCGCGGCCAGCCGCGACTCGGTCTCGTGGGGCACGAACAGCTCGTCCACGAACGGCCAGATCCCGTCCAGCCCGGCCTGCATCCGCTCGTGCGAGAACGCGGTGCCGTCGCCGAGCCGCACGGCCCACTGGGCGGCGTAGTCGCGGTGGTAGGTCAGCTCCTTGACGCCCTTGTCGGCGATCGCGGCGAGCACCGGGTCCACCGACGACCGCAGCCGCTGGAACAACGCCAGCCGCCAGGTCGAGAACACCAGCAGCACCGCGATGAGCTGCCCGAAGTCGCCGCGCTCCAGCTCGGCGAGCCGGACGTTGCGGAACTCGTGCTCGTCGCGGAAGAACGCGTAGTCGTCCTCGCCGCGATCCGTGCCGTCGGCCTTGCCCGCGCGGGCCAGCAACAGCCGCGCCTGGCCCAGCAGGTCGAGGCCGATGTTGGCGATCGCGACCTCGTCCTCCAGCTCGGGCGCGCGGGTGCACCACTGCTGCAGCCGGTGCGAGAACACCAGCGCGTCGTCGCCCAGCATCAGGCAGTACCGCGCCAGGTCCGCACCGTCCACACCGGACGGCACCGAGGTGTCGACCCCGGCGAGCGGGTCCTCGAACCCGGTGCCGAACGCCCACCGCGAGTCGTCGTGAGCGTCGATCAAAGCCTCGTAGGCGTTGTCAAAGGACATCATCAGCTCACATGTGGGGAACGTTGTCGGGGATGTCGTAGAACGTCGGGTGCCGGTACACCTTGTCGCCCGACGGCGCGAAGAACGGGTCCTTCTCGTCCGGCGAGGACGCGGTGATGTCGGCGGCCTTGACCACCCAGATGCTGACGCCCTCGTTGCGCCGCGTGTACAGGTCACGCGCGTTGTGCAGGGCCATCTGGTCGTCGGCCGCGCGCAGCGACCCGACGTGCACGTGGTTGAGGCCTCGCTTGCCGCGCACGAACACCTCGTACAGCGGCCACTCGCTCTTGCTCACTTCGCCTCCGCCATCTTGCGCGCGTGCGCGGCCGCGGCCTCGCGGACCCACGCGCCGTCTTCGTGCGCCTGCCGCCGCCGCGCCAGCCGCTCGGTGTTGCACGGGCCGTTGCCCGCGACGACCTGCTTCATCTCGTCCCAGTCGACCTGGCCGAAGTCGTAGTGCCCGCGCTCGGGGTTCCACTTGAGGTCCGGGTCCGGCAGGGTCACGCCGAGCGCCTCGGCCTGCGGCACGGTCATGTCGACGAACCGCTGGCGCAGCTCGTCGTTGGTGTGCCGCTTGATCTTCCACGCCATCGACTGCGCGGTGTTGGCCGATTCGGCGTCCGGCGGGCCGAACATCATCAGCGACGGCCACCAGAACCGGTTCACCGCGTCCTGCACCATGTCTCGCTGCGCCTGCGTGCCCTTCATCATCGTCATCAGCAGCTCGTAGCCCTGCCGCTGGTGGAACGACTCCTCCTTGCAGATCCGGATCATCGCCCTGGCGTACGGCCCGTAGGAGGACCGGCACAGCGGCACCTGGTTGCAGATCGCGGCGCCGTCGACGAGCCAGCCGATCGCGCCCACGTCGGCGAACGTCAGCGTCGGGTAGTTGAAGATCGACGAGTACTTCTGCCTGCCGCTGATCAGCTTCTCGGTCAGGTCCGCGCGGTCGGCGCCCAGCGTCTCCGCCGCCGAGTACAGGTACAGCCCGTGCCCGGCCTCGTCCTGCACCTTCGCCAGCAGGATCGCCTTGCGCCGCAACGACGGCGCGCGGGTGATCCAGTTGCCCTCCGGCTGCATGCCGATGATCTCGGAGTGCGCGTGCTGCGCGATCTGCCGGATCATCGTCTTGCGGTAGCCCTCCGGCACCCAGTCCCGCGGCTCGATCCGCTGGTCCTTTTCGATGGTGTGCTCGAAGTGCCGTTCGAGGTCCTTCTCGTCGAGGATGGCAGTCATCGGTTCTCCTTGGCCACCAGGGTGAGCACGTCGTACTTGGCGACGGACTCGCCCGCGGAGTTGGTCACGTCGGCGTCCCAGCGCACCTCGCCGTAGTCGGCGTTCTCGCGCGGGGTGATCTGCTTGGCGGTCAGCGTCACGGTCAGCTCGTCGCCGGGCTTGACCGGGGTCAGGAACCGCAGGTTCTCCAGGCCGTAGTTGGCCAGCACCGGCCCCGGCTCGGGCGAGACGAACAGGCCGGCGGCGAACGACACGACCAGGTAGCCGTGCGCCACGATGCCGCCGAACAGCGGGTTCGCGGCCGCCGCTTCGGGGTCGGTGTGGGCGTAGAACGTGTCGCCGGTGAACTCGGCGAAGTGGTCCACGTCCTCCTGGGTCACGGTGCGTGGCCCAGCCACCACGCTGTCGCCGATCTTCAGCTCTGCCAACGACTTGCGGAACGGGTGCACGTCCTCGGTGTTGCGCGGCGCGCCCTCCACCCAGCGGCCGGTGACCGCGGACAGCACCTTCGGGCTGCCCTGCACGGCGGTGCGCTGCATGTGGTGCAGCACGCCGCGGATGCCGCCCATCTCTTCGCCGCCGCCGGCGCGGCCCGGGCCGCCGTGCACCAGGCCCGGCATCGGCGAACCGTGGCCGGTCGACTCCTTCGCGTCGTCGGCGTCGAGCACCAGCAGGCGGCCGTGCCACGGCGCCACGCCCAGCACGACCTCGCGGGCGAACTGCGCGTCGCCGGTCACGACCGACCCGGCGAGGCTGCCCTGGCCGCGGGCGGCGTAGCCGATGACCTGCTCGACCGAGGTGTAGGGCATCAGCGTGGAGACCGGGCCGAAGGCCTCGACCTCGTGCGGCTCGGCGCGGTCGGCGTCGCCCTTGAGCAGCACCGGCGAGATGAACGCGCCGCGCTCGGCGTCGGCGTCGACCACCTCGACCCGCTCCGGGTCGCCGAACACGATGCTGGAGGCGTCCTGCAGCGCCTTGAGCGAGCGGCGGACCTCCTCGCGCTGCTCCAGGCTGGCCAGCGCGCCCATGCGGACGCCCTCGGCGGACGGGTTGCCGATCTTGACCTTGGCCAGGCGCTCGGCGGCGGCCTCGGCCACGTCGTCGAGCAGCTCGGCCGGCACGAACGCCCGGCGGATCGCGGTGCACTTCTGACCGGCCTTGACGGTCATCTCGGTGACCAGCTGCTTGACGTAGAGGTCGAATTCGGCCGTGCCGGGCTTGGCGTCCGGGCCGAGGATCGAGCAGTTCAGCGAATCGGCCTCGGCGTTGAAGCGAACGGCCTGGCGCACGATCACCGGGTGGGTGCGCAGCTTCTGCGCGGTCGACGCCGACCCGGTGAACGACACCAGGTCCTGCTCGGTGAGGTGGTCCAGCAGGTCGCCGGCGCTGCCGGAGATCAGCTGCAGCGTGCCCTCGGGGATCAGGCCGGATTCGATGATCAGCTCGACGACCCGCTCGGTCAGGTACGCGGTCTGGCTGGCCGGCTTCACCAGGCTCGGCACGCCCGCGAGGAACGCCGGGGCGAACTTCTCCAGCGGGCCCCAGACCGGGAAGTTGAAGGCGTTGATCTGCACGGCGACACCCCGCAGCGGGGTGGCGATGTGCTGGCCGAGGAACGTGCCGCCCTTGCTCAGCGGCTCCACGCCGCCATCGACGTAGACGGTGTCGTTGGGCAGCTCGCGCTTGCCCTTGCCGGAGTAGGCGAACAGCACGCCGATGCCGCCGTCGACGTCGAACTTGGAGTCGCCGAGCGTGGCGCCCGTCTTCGCGGACAGCTCGTACAGCTCGTCGCGGTGCTCGCGCAGGTGGGAGGCCACCGCCTTGAGCAGCGCGGCCCGCTGGTGGAAGGTCAGCTCGCGCAGGGCAGGTCCGCCGACGCGGCGGCCGTGGTCGAGCGCGGCGGCCATGTCGATGCCGGCGGAGGAGATCCGTGCGACTTCGGCGCCGGTGACCGCGTCGTGCAGGGGCGCCCCCTCGCCCTCCCCGGTCCGCCAGCCGCCGCTGACGTAGCTGCGCAGCATCCTCGTCGACTGCTGGGCCATCGTTCCTCGCTTCTCCGGATTAACCAACCGAACGTTCAGGAAGTCATGGTAGCGTCTCGGCATGGCTGACGAAAGCACCAGTGACGTTGTTTCCGTTTCCCGCGAAGGCGCAGTGGCCACGGTGACGATGCTCCGGCCCGCCCTCACCGGCGAACTGAAGACCGAGCTGCGGGACGCGCTCGAGCTCGTCGCCTCCGACGAGACGGTCCGCGCCGTCGTGCTCACCGGCGCCGGCCGGGCGTTCTGCGTGGGTCAGGACCTGGCCGAGCACGCGGACGCGCTGCGCGCCGACCCGGCCACCGCGTTCGCCACCATCGACGAGCACTACAACCCCATCGTCACCACGCTGGCGACCATGCCGAAACCGGTGGTCGCGGCCGTCAACGGGACGTGCGTCGGCGCCGGGCTCGGGTTCGCGCTCGCCTGCGACCTGCGGGTCACCGCGGACACCGCGAAGTTCGGCACCGCGTTCACCGGCATCGGCCTGACCTGCGACTCCGGCCTGTCTGCCAGCCTCGCGCGGGCCGTCGGCGCGGCCAGGGCGAGCGAACTCGTCCTGCTCGGCGAGACCTTCACCGCGGCGCAGGCCGCGGAGTGGGGCATCGCCGGGCGCGTCGTGCCCGCCGACGAGGTGGCCGCCACCGCCGCCGACCTGGCCGCCCGGCTGGCCGCGGGCCCCACTCGCGCCTACGCCGAGGCCAAGCGCGCACTCGCCGCATCCTGGGGCGCGCCGTTGCCGGAAGTTCTGCGGCTGGAAGGCGAAGCGCAGGCGCGACTGGGGCTCACCGACGACCACCGCGGTGCCGTCGAGGCCTTCCTGAGCAAGTCGAAGCCGGTGTTCCAGGGGTCTTGACAGTGCCGAGGCCGGACGCACATTATTAACCGTCCATTCGGTCAGTAACGACGGAAGGCAGTGCCGCCGTGTCCCAAGCCGCGCAGGCGATGTTCGCCGACGACGTCGCGTCGAAGTCGCTCGGCATCGAACTCGTCGAAGCCGACGCCGGCCGGGCGGTCGCCCGCATGACGGTCACCGAGCAGATGGTGAACGGGCACGCGATCGCCCATGGCGGCTACATCTTCCTGCTGGCCGACACGACGTTCGCCTGCGCGTGCAACAGCCACGGCCCGGTGACGGTCGCGGCGGGCGCCGAGATCTCGTTCGTCGCCAGCGCCCGCCTCGGCGACCACCTGGTCGCCACGGCCGAGGAACGCACGCGCTACGGGCGCAACGGCATCTACGACGTCACGGTGCACCGGGAGACCGGCGCCGGGCGCGAAGTGATCGCCGAATTCCGCGGCCGCAGCCGCACGATCGGGAAGAACTGAGGAGCCGGCCCCCATGACGACCATGCACAGCGACGTGCCTCACGCGAAGCGCCTCGGCACCGCGCCGGCGCCGGACGACCTGACCGCCGCCGAGCGGATGAGCGTCGACGAGCTGCGCGCCACCCAGCTGGAACGTCTGCAGTGGACACTGCGGCACGCCTACGAGAACGTGCCGTTCTACCGCCGCAAGTTCGACGAGGCCGGGGTGCACCCGGACGACTGCCGCGAGTTGTCGGACCTGGCGAAGTTCCCCTGCACCACCAAGCACGACCTGCGGGACAACTACCCGTTCGGCATGTTCGCCGTGCCCCAGGAGCAGGTGCGCCGCATCCACGCCTCCAGCGGCACCACCGGCAAGCCGACCGTGGTCGGCTACACCGAGGCCGACATCGACACCTGGGCGACGGTGATGGCCCGCTCGATCTACGCGGCGGGCGGGCGGCCGGGGCACAAGGTGCACGTGGCCTACGGCTACGGCCTGTTCACCGGCGGGCTCGGCGCGCACTACGGCGTGGAGAAGCTGGGCTGCACCGCGATCCCCGCGTCCGGCGGCATGACCGCGCGGCAGGTGCAGATCATCACCGACTTCCAGCCCGAGGTCATCATGGTGACCCCGTCGTACATGCTGACGCTGCTGGACGAGTTCGAGCGCCAGGGCCTGGACCCGGCGAAGTCCTCGCTGCGGGTGGGCATCTTCGGCGCCGAACCGTGGACCGAGCAGATGCGCCGCGAGATCGAGCAGCGGATGGACCTGCACGCCGTGGACATCTACGGCCTGTCCGAGGTGATGGGGCCGGGTGTGGCGCAGGAGTGCGTGGAAACCAAGGACGGCCTGCACATCTGGGAGGACCACTTCTACCCCGAGGTGGTCGACCCGGTCGAGGGGAACGTGCTGCCCGAGGGCGAGACGGGTGAGCTGCTGTTCACCTCGCTCACCAAGCAGGCCATGCCGGTCATCCGGTACCGCACGCGGGACCTGACCGCGCTGCGCCCCGGCACCGCGCGACCGGCATTCCGGCGCATGGACAAGGTCACCGGCCGCAGCGACGACATGATCATCCTGCGTGGCGTCAACGTGTTCCCGACGCAGATCGAGGAGATCGTGCTGGCGACCGAGGGCCTGGCGCCGCACTTCCAGCTGAAGCTGACCAAAAAGGACCGGATGGACCACCTGACCGTGCTGGTCGAGGCCCGCCACGACACCGCGGCCGAGCGCCGGGTGTCGGCGGCGTCGGAGATCGCGGCGCGGGTCAAGGACGGCGTGGGGATCAGCGTCGGCGTGGAGGTGCTCGACCCGGACACGCTGGAACGGTCGATGGGCAAGCTGCGCCGTGTGATCGACCAGCGCCCGCCGGCCTGAGACCGCTTGGGATACTGGGGTCATGACGACCGCACCTCCGGCCCGGCCCACCCGGCGTGGCAGGCCGGGCTACGACCTGGAGTCCCTGCTCGCGGTCGCGGTCAAGCTGTTCAACGAGCGCGGCTACGACGGCACCAGCATGGAGGACCTGTCGCGCAAGCTGGGCATCACGAAGTCGGCCATCTACCACCACGTGCCGAGCAAGCAGGAGCTGTTGCGGCTGGCGGTGAACCGGGCGCTGGACGGGCTGTTCGAGATCGTGGCCGAGCTGGATTCGGTCGACGGGCGCGCGGTGGACCGGCTGGAGTACCTGGTGCGCGGCAGTGTCCGGGTGCTGGTGGACCGGTTGCCGTTCGTGACGCTGCTGCTGCGGGTGCGCGGCAACACGAAGGTGGAGCGGGACGCGCTGGCCCGTCGTCGTGAGTTCGACCACATCGTGTCCGAACTGGTCACCAAGGCCGTGGACGAGGGCGACCTGCGGCCGGACATCGACCCGCCGACCGCGGCGCGCCTGTTGTTCGGCATGGTCAACTCGCTGATCGAGTGGTACCGGCCGCGCGGCGGGCAGAGCGGCGACGAGCTGGCGGAGACGGTGGCGGCGGTGGCCTTCGACGGGCTGCGGGTGCGGTCCGCTTAGGACTCGTTTGCCGGGTTTCCCGGGTGAACGGTCTCACACCGGGAATGCACTGGCCGCGCGTGGTGTCCGCACAGTCATGCCGGAAATCCGCAACCTGCGGCTGATCATGGTGGTGCTCGCGTTCTCCTGCGGCGCCACGGTCGCGAACCTGTACTACGCGCAGCCGCTGTTGGCCGAGATCGCGACGGCGTTCGGCGTGAGCCAGGGCAGCGCGGCGCTCGTCGTGACGTTGACGCAGCTGGGTTACGCGGCCGGGCTCGCGTTGCTGATGCCGCTGGGCGACCTGGTGGAGAACCGGGCGCTGGCGTCGCGCACGCTGGTGTTCACCGCGCTCGCGCTGGTGGTCGCGGCCGTGGCGCCGGTGTTCGGGGTGTTCCTGGCCGCGTCGGTGCTGATCGGCGTGACGTCGGTGGTGGCGCAGATCCTCATCCCGTTCGCCGCGCACCTCGCGCCGGAGGAGCAGCGCGGCCGGTTCGTCGGCACGGTGATGACCGGTCTACTGCTGGGGATCCTGCTGGCGCGGACGTTGTCCAGCCTGGTCGCCGGGGCTTTCGGGTGGCGAACGATCTACTTCGTGTCGGCGGTGCTGATGCTGGTGGTGGCGGTCGCGGCGCGCCGGATGCTCCCCCACCGCCGCCCCTCGCACGACGAGGGTTACGCCCGGTTGATGCGGTCGATCCTCACGCTGGCCCGGGAGGAACCCGCGTTGCGGCGCCGGGCGGTGTGCCAGGCGTTGATGTTCGGGGCGTTTTCCGCGTTCTGGACGTCGGTGGCGTTCGAACTGGTCGGGCGGCACGGGCTCACGCAGACCGAGGTGGGGGTGTTCGCGCTGGTGGGCGCGGCCGGCGCGGCGGCCGCCCCGTTGGCAGGGCGCTTGGGCGACCGCGGGCACGGCGGGATCGGCAGCGGGATCGCGCTGGCCCTGGCCGCGGTGGCGATGGGCGTGGCGTGGCTGGGCGCGGGGTCGGTCGTGGTGCTGGCGCTGGCCGGGGTGGTGCTCGACCTCGCGGTGCAGGGCCACCAGGTGCTTTCGCAGCGGGAGATCTACGGCCTGCGGGCTGAGGCGCGGGCCCGCATCAACACGGTGTTCATGACGACGATCTTCGTCGGAGGCGCGGTGGCGTCCGCAGTGGCGGGGAGTCTGTACGACGCGTTCGGGTGGGCCGGGCCGAGCTTGTTCGGCGCGGTGCTGCCGTTGGTCGGGTTGGGGGTTTGGGCGGTGTCGACGGCGCGCCAAGCGACACAAGCGAAGCTGGGTGGTCATCCCGTCGCCTGACACTGGCGGGGAGTCCGCCCTTTGGGCGGTGCGCCTTTCGGGCGGTGCGCCTTACGGCGCCGGAAGGTCACCTTCCGACCACCCCCGCCCCCGATGGCTGATTGTGTTTCAGTCGCCGAGCAGGGTTGTCAAGGCGGGAAAGCGTGCCTTGGCCGCGGCACCTTCGTCACCCATCCTGGATAGGGC
>NZ_JBEXTX010000043.1:0-57428 GCF_040614175.1 Amycolatopsis sp. NPDC006131 | reverse complement strand
GTGGTCATCCCGTCGCCTTCCGGTTTGGGCATATCACCTTGAGCCAGGGCCGCAAGGTTGGCATGTTCGGCTGCCGGTTGGCGGCCTGGGTTGCGGCCCTGGCTCAAGGTGATCGTTGCGTGTCAGGCGACGGGATGACCACCCAGCTCGGGTTGGGGTTCAGAGACTTTTGCGCTACGCGCTGCCTGCTTCGCTGTCGCGAAGCCAGGTCCAGTTGTCCCGGATTTCTTCCGATGCTGCGCGGATCAGGGCCCGATAACGGTCGATCGCCTCTGGCGTGAAGCGGTATTGCGGGCCGCAAATGCTGATCGAGCCGTGGACCTCGCCGTCGGGGCCGAACAGGGGGGCGGCGACCGAACCGGCTCCGGCTTGGCGTTCGCCGAGGGAGACCGCCACGCCTTCCCTCGCGGTTTCGGCCAGTGCGGTGCGCAGGGTGTCGACGTCGGTGATCGTCTTGTCCGTCAGCGGTTCCAGCGTTCGCCGCAGCACCGACTCCTGGCGGTCCTCAGGCAGGAAGGCCAGGATGACCTTGCCGGACGAGCCCGCGTGCAGGGGGAAGCGACGGCCGATCTCCACCGTCATCTTGATCTCGCGCGGGCTCTCGAACTGGTCCAGGTACACCCGCTCGTCGCCGACCAGGCCGGACAGCGTGGTGGTCTCGCCGGTTTCGTCCCGCAGCCGGCGCAGTATGGGCGTCGCGACCGTGCGGGCGTCGAACCGGCGCAGGGCGCTCGCGCCGAGCGCTGCCGCGGCCTGGCCCAGCCGGTAGCCGTTCACGCCAGGATCGGTCGCCAGCAGCTCCCGCGACACGAGCGACTGCAGGATCCGGAAGACGACGGCCTTCGACAGTCCCAGCTCGCGGCTGATCGCGCTCACCCCCAGGTAACGGGGACCGCCGGCGAAGAGCAGGAGCACGTCGGCGACCCGGGCCGCGGCCTCGGTGCCGGTGTTGTCGTTGGCCGGTGCGAGCTTGCGTCCGGCGGTACTCTTGGTGGTCAAAGCCGATGGTCCTCGGGGTAGCGTTCCGGTGAGAGGAACGGTATCGGTGCAGCTACTCCCATACTGTACCGGTTCCGAGCAAGATCTGTTCCGGCCAGCGAGACAATGCGCGGGATGCACGGCGCGCGACGCTGGGGCAGGCTGGGGGCATGGCCGAGGACAGGGTGACGGTGCAGGTCGACGGGCGCCGGCTGTCGTTGTCCAACCTGGACAAGGTGCTCTACCCCGAAGCCGGGTTCACCAAGGGCCAGGTGATCGACTACTACGCCCGCATCGCCCCGGTGATCCTGCCGCACCTGCGCGACCGGGCGCTCACCTTCCGACGCTGGCCGGGCGGGGTGCAGTCGAACCCGTTCTACGAGAAGGACGCCGGACGGCACGCCCCCGACTGGGTGAAGACCGCGAAGATCGCAAGCGGCGGGCGCGGGCAGAGCTCGGACGTGAACGCGTATCCGCTGGTCAACGACGTGCCGACGTTGATATGGGCGGCCAACCTCGCCGCGCTGGAACTGCACGTGCCGCAGTGGACCGTCGGCCCGCGTGGCGCCCGCCGCAACCCCGACCTGCTGGTGTTCGACCTCGACCCGGGCGAGCCTGCGACGATCGTCGAGTGCTGCCGCGTCGCCGAGCGGCTGCGCGACCTGCTGGCGGCGGACGGGCTCCGGCTCTACCCGAAGACCAGCGGCTCGAAGGGCATGCAGCTGTACGCGGCGGTGAAGACCGCGACACCGGAGGACACCTCGGCCTACGCGAAGGCCGCCGCGAAGAAGCTCGCCGCCGAGACGCCGGGGGAGGTCACCGCGGCCATGACGAAGGGCCTGCGGCCCGGCAAGGTGTTCATCGACTGGAGCCAGAACAACCCGCACAAGACGACCGTCGCGCCGTACTCGCTGCGCGGCCGCCCGGAACCGACCGTGTCCACACCGGTCACCTGGGACGAGGTCGAGTCGTGCCGCCGCCCCGCGCAGTTGAAGTTCCTCAGCGACGACGTCCTCGACCGCGTCGAGGAAATCGGCGACCTGTTCGAGGACCTGCACGACGACCCAGTCAAACTGCCCAGGGCCCGCGCCGGACAGTAACGTCACCCGCATGAGCCCACGCTGGTACGAAGAGGGGGAGGAGCCCGACTACCGCTTCACCCTCGCCAACGAGCGCACCTTCCTGGCGTGGCTGCGGACCGCGCTCGCGCTCATCGCCGGCGCTGTGGCGCTCATGCAGTTCGTCCCGCAGTTCTCGATCGCCGGGTTGCGTGGCGTCCTCGCCGCGCTGCTCGCCGTCACCGGCACCCTGCTCGCGGCGTTCGCCTACCGGCGCTGGGCCCGGGTGCAGCGCGCGATGCGCAACAAGCGGCCGCTGCCGATGACGTGGCTGCCGGTCGTCGTCGGGTGGGCGGCCGCGCTCGCCGGGACGGTCGTCCTCGTGGTCGCGCTGGCCACGATCCGATGAGGGACCCCGGACTCCAGCCCGAGCGGACCGCGCTGGCCTGGCAGCGCACCGCCCTCGCCGCCGCCGTCGCGGCCGTTCTCCTGCTGCGCAGCGGCCTGGTCCGCGGCGCCCCGCTGGAGATCGCCGCCGCGGGGTGCGCGGCCGCGGTCGTGGTGCTGTGGTTCATCGCCGTGCGGCGCCCGCCGACGACCGGCAGCGCGCGGCACGTTCTCGGCGCGGCGACCATCGCGGTCGTTCTGGCCGGTCTCCTCACCGCGGTCCAGGTCGTCCTGCTGCCCTGAACGCGTCGCGCAACAGGCGGAGACCGGCCACGATCCCGTCCGGCGACACGGCCCCGTAGCCGAGCGCGAGCCCCTGCTCGGGCGGCGAATCGGCGTAGTAGGTGTGCAGCCGGTCGAACGCGACACCCGGGGCGTGCAGGGCCGACGTGTCGACCACCGACCTGGCGCACACGTGCAGGCCCGCGGCCGAGGGCACGAGCCGGAGCCAGTCGCCGAATTCCCGCTCCAGCGTGCGCACGATCAGCTCGTGCCGGGCCGCGTACTCGCGAGTGGCCTTCCGGACGTGCCGGGTCAGCAGGCCCTCGTCCAGGAACCGGGCGAGCGCGGCCTGCGTGGTGAGGTCACCGTGCCAGTCGGTGAGCTGTTTGGCCTTGAGCAGCGCGGGCCGCAGCGCGGCGGGGGCGATCAGGAAACCCAGCCGCAGCATCGGCAGCAGCGTCTTGGAGAACGACCCCACGTAGATGACCCGCCCGGCGCGGTCGAGGCTCTGCAACGGGTCGAGTGGCCGCCCGGCGAAGCGGAACTCGCTGTCGTAGTCGTCCTCGACGATCACCGCGTCCCGCCGCCCGGCCCACTCGAGCAGGGCGGCCCGGCGCGCCGGCGACATCGGTGTGCCCAGCGGGAACTGGTGCGACGGCGTCACGTACACCAGCCGGGCGGCGTTCGGGATCCGGTCCACGACGATCCCCTCGCCGTCCACCGGCACTCCGGTGACCCGCGCGCCGAGCGATGCGAGCAGCCGCCGCGCCGGGGGATAGCCGGGTTCCTCGACCGCGACGCACGCGCCCGGTTCGACCAGCACCCGGCCGACGAGGTCGAGCGCCTGCTGCGCGCCCTGCGTGACCAGCACGTCCTCGGCCGCCGCCCGCACCGACCGCGCGATGCCGAGGTGACGCGCGATCGCCGCTCGCAGTCCACTGTGGCCGGACGGATCACCGTAGCCGGCCGGGATCTCGTGACCTCGCAGGCTCTGCGAGACCAGGCGCCGCCAGGTCTGCAGCGGGAACAGGCTCGCATCCGGGACGCCGACGCGGAAGTCGTAGCGCACCGGCGGCGCCTCGACGGGGTCCGGCAGCGTGTCCCAGAACGGCCGCGCGGCGAGCACGCCCCGGGGCGCCCGGCGGGGCTGCCGCGGTGCGGTGCCCGCGACGAACGTCCCGGCCCCGACGCGGCCGGTCAGTAGACCCTCGGCGGTGAGCCGGTCGTAGGCGGCGGCGACCGTGTTGCGGGAGACGGCGAGGGTCCGCGCGAGCTCCCGCGACGGCGGCAGTCGCTCGCCTGGCCGGAGGCGTCCGTCGGCGATCGCGTCGCGGACCTGGCGGTAGATCTGCGCGACGAGGTCACCGCCGGTCAGGCTGATGTGCAGGTCCACCACGGCTCCGAAAATGGCCCAAACAAGCAGATAGGAATTGGAGCTTACCTCGGGCCAATCGGCTGTCTAGCGTTTCCGCCATGACGACAGCCGACCTCTGGTTCGACCCGAAGTGCCCGTGGGCCTGGATCGCCTCGCGCTGGCTGCTGGAGGTGGAGCGGGTGCGGGACGTGCGGGTCCGGTTCCACGTGCTGAGCCTGTCGCTGCTCAACGAGGGGCGTGCGGTCGAGCCGTGGTACCGGGAGTGGCTGGACAGCGCCTGGGGCCCGGCGCGGGTCGCGATCGCCGCGGAGCGCAGGTGCGGCAACGAGGTGCTGCGTGACCTCTACACCGCGCTGGGCAGGCGGATCCACCTCGACCGCGCGCCGCTCGGGCCCGACCTGTACCGCGAGGCGCTGGCCTCGTGCGGCCTGCCGGTGGACCTCGCGGAGGCCGCCGCCACCACCGAGCACGACGAGGCGCTCCGCGCGAGCACGGCGGCGGGGCTCGGGCCGGTGGGGGAGGACCTGGGCACGCCGGCGATCCACGTGACCGGCCCCGACGGCGAGGTCAACGCCTTCTTCGGCCCGGTGGTCACGCCGGTCCCCCGCGGTGCCGCGGCGGGCCGGCTGTGGGACGGCGTTGTGCTGGTCGCGGGCACCGACGGTTTCTTCGAACTGAAGCGGGCCCGCACACGGCGCCCGGTGACGTCATGACCGCCGCGGGGCTGCTCGTTGTGGCGCAGCAGGCCAATTCGTTGCGCGGCGGCGCGTATTACGTCGCGTCCGCC
Source organism: Amycolatopsis sp. NPDC006131 (assembly GCF_040614175.1). NCBI lineage: Bacteria > Bacillati > Actinomycetota > Actinomycetes > Pseudonocardiales > Pseudonocardiaceae > Amycolatopsis > Amycolatopsis sp. NPDC006131. Next base: position 52,561 of record NZ_JBEXTX010000043.1, on the reverse strand, counting down.
CTTGGGCTGCCGCTCGGCTGGGCGGCCGTCGCAGGAGTGGGTGTGGGCCACCGCGCCGACGGGTACGGGCCGCACCGGGGCGTGTCATGACCGCCGCGCGGCTGCTCGCCACGGCGCAGCTGGTCAACTCGCTCGGCGACGGCGCCTACTACGTCACCTCCGCCCTGTACTTCACGCTGGTCATCGGTCTGCCGCCGGCCCAGGTGGGGCTCGGGCTGACGCTCGGCTGGGCGGCAGGCGCGATCGCCGGGGTGGGGGCCGGTCACCTCGCCGACCGGTACGGGCCGCGGCGGGTCGCGGTGCTGCTCGCGCTCGGCACGGCCGTCGCGCTCGGCGGGTTCGTCTTCGCCACCTCGTTCCCCGCCTTCCTCGCACTCGCGGGCGCCTACGCCTGTGGCCAGAGCGGGCTCGCCGCCGCACGGCAGGCGCTGCTCGCCGGTCTGGTCGAGCCCGCCGGCCGCACCCGGGTGCGCGCCCACCTGCAGGCGGCCACGAACGCGGGGCTCGCGATCGGCGCCGCGGCCGGGGGCGTCGCGCTGCAGGCCGGCACCGCGCTCGCCTACCAGGTGGTGTTCGCCGCCGACGCCGCCGGGTTCGTGGTCGCGGCGGTGATCCTGTCGCGCGTGCCGGAAGTCGCCGTGGTCCGCGACAGCCCGCGACGGGCGGTGCTGCGCGACCGGCCGTACGCGGTACTGGCCCTCCTGCACACGATCATGATGCTGAACATGCCGCTGCTCAGCCTGGTCATTCCACTGTGGATGGTCGAGCGAACGGACGCGCCTGCCTGGCTGGTGTCGGTCCTGCTGCTGGTCAACACGGTGAGCGTGGTGCTGTTCCAGGTCCGGGTCGCGCGCCGGGTGTCGGGGCTGCGCACCGCCGCCCGTGCCGCGCGCGGCGCCGGGATCCTGATGCTGCTCGCCTGCGCGGTGTACGCGTCGTCGGCGGGCGTCTGGGTGGTGCTGCTCGTCGCGGCCGTCATCCAGGTGGCGGGGGAGATGCTGCTCGCCGCGGGCGCCTGGGAGATCAGCTTCACGCTCGCGCCCGACGGGAAACAGGGCCAGTACCAGGGGTTCTTCGCCTCCGGCGTGGCGATCGCCCGGATGGCGGGGCCGGTGCTGCTGACGACGTTGGTCCTCGGCGGTGGTGTGGTGGGGTGGCTGGTCCTCGGCGCGCTGTTCCTGCTGACCGGTCTCGGGTTCGCGCCCGTGACGCGGTGGGCCGCTCGCGAGCGCTTCCCGGAATGGTCTTCCGGCCCTAGGCCCGGCGCCGCGCACGTTCCTAGCATCGGGTCCTGACCGTTCAACGGCGAACGAGGAATCGAGGCGGCAGAACTCATGGCGGGCAACAAAGCGGTCACCTATCTGGGACCCGGCAAGGTCGAGGTCGACACCATCGACTACCCGACCTTCTCGATGAAGGACGGCCCCGGCGTGCACCAGGCCAACGTGGGGCGGGAAACCCAGCACGGTGTCATTCTCAAGAACGTCGCGACCAACATCTGCGGCAGCGACCAGCACATGGTGCGTGGCCGCACGACCGCGCCGGAAGGGCTGGTGCTGGGCCACGAGATCACCGGCGAGGTGGTCGAGACGGGCCGGGACGTCGAGTTCATCAAGGAGGGCGACCTGGTCTCGGTGCCGTTCAACATCGCCTGCGGACGGTGCCGCAACTGCAAGGAGGGCAAGACCGGGATCTGCCTCAACGTCAACCCGGACCGGCCCGGGTCGGCCTACGGTTACGTCGACATGGGCGGCTGGGTCGGCGGGCAGGCCGAGTACGTGATGGTGCCGTACGCGGACTGGAACCTGCTGAAGTTCCCGGACCGCGACCAGGCCATGGAGAAGATCCTCGACCTGGCCATGCTGTCGGACATCTTCCCGACCGGTTTCCACGGCTGCGTCAGCGCGGGCGTCGGCGTCGGGTCGACCGTGTACATCGCGGGCGCCGGACCGGTCGGGCTGGCCGCGGCGGCGTCGGCGCAGCTGCTCGGCGCTGCGGTGGTGATCGTCGGCGACCTCAACGCCGACCGGCTGGAGCAGGCCCGCAGCTTCGGCTGCGAGACGGTGGACGTGTCGAAGGGCGACCCGAAGGACCAGATCGCCGAGATCCTCGGCGTGCCCGAGGTCGACTGCGGTGTCGACGCCGTCGGGTTCGAGGCGCGCGGGCACGGCAAGGAAGCGTCCGACGAGCACCCGGCGACGGTGCTGAACTCGCTGATGGACATCACCGCGGCGGGCGGCGCGCTGGGCATCCCGGGCCTGTACGTGACCGGCGACCCGGGCGCGGCCGACGAGGCCGCGCGGCACGGCTCCCTGTCCATCCGGATCGGCCTGGGCTGGGCGAAGTCGCACGCGTTCACCACCGGACAGTGCCCGGTGATGCGCTACCACCGGCGCCTGATGATGGCGATCCTGCACGACCGGGTCCAGATCGCGAAGGCGGTCAACGCGACGCCGATCCCCCTGGCCGAGGCCCCGCGGGGCTACCAGGAATTCGACCACGGCGCGGCGCGCAAGTACGTGCTCGACCCGCACGGGTTGCTGGCCAACGCCTGAGGGGGTGCCGTGCCGGGGGCGCGCTGCTCCCGGCACGGCCGGTCAGCCGTAGGCGCGCAGGAAGGTGTCGACAGCCGCGGCGGCGACGGCGTTCCGTTCGGCCGCCGGGAGCGCCCGCGTGCCCAGCCGGGTCCGCGACTCCAGGGGCGCGGTGAGCAGCGCCCCGAACTGCTCCGCCGCCCGCGCCGGGTCCGTGATCTTCAGCCGGCCCTCCAGGGCGAGGCGGGCCAGGCGGTCGGCGAGCGCGTCGGTCACGACGTTGGTTCCGGCGCGCGTCTGGACGGTGTCCAGCAGTTCCGGGAAACGTGCCAGTTCGGCCTGCAGGAGCCGCCGGAACGCCCACGACCGGTCGTCGGTGTAGCAGTCGATCAGGCGGCGGCCCACCTGCTCCAGCGCGGCCCGCAGGTCCTCGCCCGCGTCGCGGAGCCGGTCCACCGCCGCCAGGTTGTCCGCGATCGCCTTGGCCGCCTCCGCCGTCATCGACTCGCGGAACAGGTTCGCCTTCTCGCTGAAGTGGTTGTAGACCGTCGGCTTCGCCACGCCGGCCTCGGCCGCGACCTCGGCGACGCACGCCTGCGCGTAGCCCTGCCGCGCGAACACCGTGAACGCCGCGTCCAGGATCGCCTGCCGTTTGTCGATGCGTCCACGCGTGGCCATACCCGCATGCTACTCGAATTGAACCCGTGGGTTCACTTGTTCTGACGAGTAAGCTAACTTGAACCCATGAGTTCAATCAGCGCGGACGAACGCCTCGACCAGGCGCTCGTCCGGATGATCACCGCGGTCCTGCTCGGCGGGATCCTGGGCATCCTCAACAGCACGATGGTCGCCACCGGCACGGATGTCCTCGCCGCCGACTTCGGCGCCTCGCTGAGCACGATCGGCTGGGCCACCACCGGTTTCCTGCTCGCCGTCACCGTCGCCATCCCGTTCACGACCTGGGCCGTGGACCGCTTCGGCGGACGCCGGATGTGGCTGTCCGGGCTGGCCGTGTTCCTGGCCGGCTCGCTGGCCGCCGGGTGCGCGTGGGACGTCGGCAGCCTCATCACCGCGCGGGTCGTGCAGGGTCTCGGCGCCGGCATCCTCGACCCGCTGGTCCTGACGCTGCTCGCGCGCGCCGCCGGACCCGCTCGCGCCGGGCGCGTGATGGGCCTGATGGGCGTGGTGCTCTCGCTCGGGCCGGTGCTCGGCCCGGTCGCCGGAGGCGCGGTGCTGGACGTGCTCCCCTGGCGGTGGATGTTCCTGCTCAACGTGCCGCTCGGGCTGGTCGCCGTGCTGCTCGCGCTGCGCTCCGTCCCGCGCGACGACGGTCCGGCAGTGGCCCCGGCGCCGCTCGACGTGCGTGGGCTCGCGCTGCTCGGCCCGGGGTTCGCTGCCCTTGTCCTGGCGCTGTCGCAGGCCGCGGAGCACACCGCGTTCGCCACCGCGTCCGTGCTCGTCCCGCTCGTCGCCGGTGTCGTCCTGCTGCTCGCGTACGGTGGGCACGCCAGGCGCGCCTCGGCGCCGCTCATCGATCTGCGCCTCTTCGCGCGGGGCGGGTTCACCGCGAGCGTCGCGGTGATGGCGCTCGTCGGGCTCGGCACGTTCGCGAACCTGTTCGTCCTCCCGCTCTACTACCAGCAGGTGCACGGCCACGACGTGCTCGCCGCCGGGCTGCTCGTCGCGCCGGTCGGCCTCGGCGGGGCGCTGTCGATGCCGCTGGCCGGGCGGCTGTCCGACCGGATCGGGGCGCGGGTGCTGGTGCGCGCGGGCGCGGTCGTGGCCCTGCTCGCCGGGCTGGGCTTCACCTGGATGGGCCCGGACGCGGGTCAGGCGTGGCCCGCGGTGGCCGCGTTCGTCATGGGCCTGGGGCTCGGCTTCGTCGGCGCGCCCACGATGGGCTCGCTGTACCGGACGCTGCCCGCGGAGCTGGTGCCGCAGGGCAGCTCGGCGCTGTACATCCTCAACCAGCTCGGCGCGTCGATCGGCGTGGTCGTCGTGACGCTGATCCTGGAAACCGCGGGTGACGCGATGGCCGGTTTCCACGGCGTGTACTGGTTCGCGGTCGGCGCGCTCGTCGTGGTGCTGGCGGCGAGCCCGCTGCTGCCCGGGAGGGCGGAGCGGTGAAGACGGTGGTCATCACCGGTGGCACAGACGGGATCGGCGCGGGAGTGGCGCGCGAGCTGCTGGGGCGCGGCGACCGGGTGGTCGTCGTGGGCCGGAACCCGGCGAAGGCGCCGCCGGGCGCGGAATTCGTGCCCGCCGACCTGAGCCTGGTGGCGGCGGCGCACGCGGCAGCCGACGAAATCACCGCGAAGCACCCGCGGATCGATGCGCTCGTGCTGTGCGCCCGGTTCTTCCGCGCCCGCAGGCACGTGACCCCCGAGGGCTTCGAGGACAACTTCGCGCTGTTCTACCTGAGCCGGTTCGTGCTGGCGGAGCGGCTGGCCGGTGCACTGTCCGGAGCGGACACCCCCGTGATCGCGAACGTGGCCGGGCCGGGCGCCCCGTTGGACGTCGTGAACCGGGACGACCTCCAGTTCGCCCGGCACTACGATCCGGTCGGCGCGATGGTCCAGGGCGGCAAGCTCAACGACCTCCACGGTGTCTCGTTCGCCGAGCGGCACCCGCGGATCCGCTACGTGCTGGTGCACCCGGGCGTCACGGCGACCAGCTTCGCGGGTGAGTACGACGCCGCGAGCGCCCGGCAGCTGGACCGGATGAAGCGGTTCGGCAAACCGGTGGGTGAAGCGGTGGCCCCGATCGTGCGGGTGCTCGACTCGCCGCCCGCCGAACCGTTGAGCGCGTTCGTCGAGGGCAGGCGCATCGCCGTGGACGGGCCTGCCTTCGACGTCCAGGTGGCGAGGTGGTTGCACGCCGAAACGCTGCGGCTCAGCGGAGTTTCACCCGAAACTCCGGCGCGTCCGGGCTGAGCACCGTCGCCTCCGAGCCCGGCAGTTCGGCGCTCAGTGCGTCGAGCAGCCGGGGCACGTCGGCGGCCGCCGTGGTGTGCAGGGCTTCCGCGACGATCAGCACCGACCGCGTCGCCGGGGTGACGGCCGATCGCGCGCTCTGCCGGTGCGTCCACCGGCGGGCGTGCGCCCGGCCGTGCTCGTCCGCGAACACGATCTCCCCCGGGGCCGGGTGCTCGGTCGCGCCGGAGAACGCCGCGTACTCCTCGGTTCCCGTCGCGTACCGGACTTCCAGCAGACCGTCGAGCGCGTCCGCGTCGAACACGGCGACCGGGATCGCGAACGCGAGCGAAACCGCGTTGCCCAGGTCGATCATCGGGTGGATCGACGGCAGCGACCCGTCCTTGCGGAACCGGCGCAGCAACGATTCCGCCGCGCACCGGTACCGCGTCGGTTTCAGGCCCATCCGCGCGAACGCCTGCCGCCACGCCTGGATCTCCGGCAGCGCGGACTCCGGGCCGGCCGCGAGCCGCTCCGCCGCGATCCGCCAGTAGCGCGACGGATCACTGGACGGCCGCGCGCTCTCCGCGTACAGCACACCCGGGACCGTCTGCGGGAAGTCCGACCAGATCGCGTCGGAGTGCCGGAAGCGGATCATTCGGCGGCCAGCCGGACGGCGAGGGCGGCGAACGTGCCCGCGAAGACCCGGCGCATCCACGCCCGCACCCGCGGCCGGGACAGCACGCGGTCGCGCATCGCCGCGGCGGCCACTCCGTAGGCGACGAACACGACCAGCGTCAGCGCCATGAACACCGCGCTCAGCTCGGCCATCGTCAGCAGCGAGCGCGGATCACCGGGGTGCACGAACTGCGGCAGGAACGCGAAGAAGAAGATCGTGAGCTTCGGGTTGAGCACGTTGACCAGCACCGCGGACACGATCACCCGGGCGGCCGACCGCGGCGCGGGCGCCTCCGGCGGCCGGTCCGGCTCCCGCAACGCCGACCACGCCAGGTAGAGCAGGTAGGCCACCCCGGCGTACTTGATCACCTGGAACGCCACGGGGCTGGCGTGCAGCAGCGCGGCGAGGCCGGTGATCGCGGCGATCGCGTGCGGAACGGTGCCCAGCGTGCAGCCGACCGCGGCGATGACGCTCGCCCGCGTGCCGTGCGCCAGGCCGGCGCTCATGGTCAGCAGCGCACCGGTGCCGGGTGTGGCCACGACGACCAGCGCGGTGAGCAGGAATTCTACGGACATGGGACCACCATGGCGGGATACTGGTCCGGTGGACAGGTCCAAACCCGAGCCCGTCGAGCGGTCCATAACGGGATCGGACTTCCTCCAGCTCGACATCGGCGAGGCCCCGCCGGGCGGGCGGTCGGCGTGGCTGGCGGCGCGCCTGCGGGACGCGATCGCCGACGGGCGCCTGCCGGTGGGCAGCAGGCTGCCGCCGACGCGGACGCTGGCCGCCGAGCTGGGCGTGTCACGCGGGGTGGTGACCGAGGCGTACCAGCGGCTCGTCGAGGACGGGCACGTCGCCGGGCGCGGCCGGGGCGGGACCGTCGTGGTGGCGGTGCCCGTCACCGCGTCGCCCGCACCGGCTCCCGCGCCGAGCGCGGACGTCGTGTTCGAGCCGCGGCCGGACGTCTTCGACCGGTTGCGCGCCGCGCCGGCCCGCATCGACCTCACCCCCGGCGTGCCGGATCTGGCCGCGTTCCCGCGGGTGGCGTGGCTGCGCGCGGAACGGGCGGTGCTCGGCGGGCTGTCGGCGGCCGACTTCGGATACGGCGACCCGCGGGGCGCGCCGGCGTTCCGGCTGGCGGTGGCGAACTGGCTGGCCCGCAACCGCGGCATCCGCGCCGATCCCGCCGACGTGGTCGTGGTCGCCGGGGTCGCGCAGGCGCTCGGCCTGCTCGCGACGGTGTTCCGCGCGCACGGCATCGGCGAGGTCGCGGTGGAGGACCCCGGTTCGCTTGGCGCGCGGCAGCACCTCCGCAACAGTGGCCTGGCCACCCCGCCGGTGCCGGTCGACGACAAGGGCGTCCGGGTGTCCGAACTGCGGTCGCCCGCGGTGTTGTTGACGCCCGCGCACCAGTTCCCGGCGGGCGTGGTGCTCGGCGGCGAGCGGCGGCGCGAGCTCATGCGCTGGGGCGGCCTGATCGTCGAGGACGACTACGACGCCGAGCACCGGTACGACCGCCCGCCGGTGCCCGCGCTGCGCGCGATGCTGCCGGAGCGGGTCTGCTACGCGGGCAGCATCTCGAAGCTGCTCGCCCCGGCGCTGCGGATCGGCTGGCTGCTGGTGCCGCCGCGGTACCAGCGGGACCTCGTGGACGCGAAGCGGTACGCCGACCTCGGCAACGCGGTGCTGCCGCAACTGGTGCTGGCGCACCTCATGACGTCCGGCGATCTGGAGCGGCACCTGCGCTTCGTGCGCCGACGCCACCGGCGCCGCCGGGACGTGATGATCGACGCGGTCCGCCGCCACCTGCCCGGCGTCCGCGTGCACGGCGCGGCGGCCGGCCTGCACCTGATGATCACTTTCGACCGCGAGCTGTCCGATGTGGACCTGGCGACCGCGGCGCTGTCCCGCGGCGTCAAGGTGCAGCCGCTGTCCTGGCACCGCCAGCTCCCGGGCGCGCCCGGCCTCGTGCTCGGCTACGGCGCCAGGCCGCCGGGCGAAATCGAGGAGGGTGTGCGGATCATCGCGGAGCTGGTGGCCCGGCCTCGGGGAACACGACGTTGACGGTCGTCATCACCAACGCGAAGCTGGGCGACGTGACACTGAAGCAGTTAGCGACGACCGGGCTGGGCGCGCCGGCCTCCGAGCCGGCGTGGGACACGGTACTGGCGAGCACCCGATGAAGGTCGTGGTGGCCGACGACCCGCGGACGCTGGGCGCGGAGTGCGCCGGCGAGATCCGGGCGGCCTTCGACGGTTACGCGCGGCTGTTCGCCGCCCACGGCATCGGGTTCGAGCAGGTGCGGGCGTTGGGCGCGGCGGCGCTGGCGGAAACGAGCGAATGGGCGCCGTCGCTGGGGGAGGAGCTGCTCGGGGTGGCCGAGGGCAGCGGGCTCGCCGGGTGGCAGCTCGGCGCACTGAACGGGCGCACCGAGATCCTCGCCGCGGCGGCCGTGACCGGCGAGGGGGAGTGCTCCACGTCGGTGGTGCTCGCGGACGGCTCGCCGCGCACGGTGCAGACCTGGGACTGGCACGACACCCTGCGCGACGGCATGACCGTGGTGTCCTGGCCGGGCGTGTGCACGTTCACCGAGGCCGGGGTGGCCGGCAAGATCGGCGTGAACTCCGGCGGGCTCGGCGTGCACTTCAACGTGCTGCGGCACGCCTCGGACCACGCGGACATCGGGGTGCCGGTGCACGTGGTGGCGCGGCGGATCCTGGACGAGGCGTCGACCGTCGAGGAGGCCACCGAGCTGGCCCGCTCGGCGCGGTTGTCGGCGTCGTCGGTGATCACCGTCGTGACCGCCGACCGGGCGCGGTGCCTGGAACTGAGCCCGGCCGGGGTCGGCGTGGTCGACCCGGTGGACGGAGTTCTGTGGCACGCCAACCACTTCCTCGACGCGGCGCTCGCTCCCGGAGAGCGGACGACGGTCGACGTGTCGACGACGCTCGCCCGCGGCTCGTGGCTGCGGTCGCACGCCGCGGAACTCGGCGCGGCGGACCTCACCGCGCGGGCGCGTTCGCTGTGCGCGCACACCGAGGACGGCGCGGCGGTCTGCGCGCACCCGGACATGTCGCTGCCCGCGCACGAGCGGTGGGAGAGCCTGGCGACGATCTCGCTGGACGTGGTGGCGGGGCGGATGCACGTGCACACCGGCGGGCCGTGCTCGGTGACGCGGGAGAGCTGGGCGGAGTTCGCGGTCAGACCCGCTGTGTCCGTTCGATGAGGCCGATCGCCTGGGGTGCGCACGGTCCCGGGCGGCGCCTCGCCGGACAGGATGTCGAACAGCAGCCGCGCGCAGGAGTCGCCGGCGTCGCGGGGCCGCAGGTCGATCGCGGTGATCGGCGAGTCGGTGTGCGCCGGCGCGGTGCTGTCCACACAGGACGCGAGCAGCAGGTCCCTGCCGATCGTCCGGCCGGGGGCGCGGATCACCGGCAGCACCGCGGCCGCGGCGCCGTCCGGCGCCCACACCAGCGCGTCGACGTCCGCGTCGGCGTTGAGCAGCGCGCGCACGTTGTCCTGCATGACCGTGCTGGGCGATCCGAACGCCATCTCCCACAGCCGCGGCCGGCGCCGGTGCCGCTCGGACCAGTCGAGGTAGGTGCGCTGCAGGGTGCGGCCCCAGTCGGTGACCGTGCTTGAGGCGAGCAGCGCGATGTGCTGCGCACCGGCCGTGGCAAGGTGGTCGAGGAGCTGTTCGAGCACCGCCGCGTGGTCGGACAGCACGACGCCCGCCGGTTCGCCGTTCGAGCGCGCGGCCGGTTCGGGGTTCAGCCGAGCCGCCGTGCCACGGCGACCACGTGCTGCTTCGTCCGCTCCGACACCCGGCCGGAATCACGCAGCGCGTCTGAGGCGGTCGTCCTGGACACCCCGGGCGGCCTTCGCCACGGCGATCAGCGTGACGGGCTCATCCTTGCGAACCCGACGACGATATCCGTGCGCTGATCAGGGCTGCGGCGGGTAGGGGCCGGTGTTCAGGTCGATCTCGCTCTGCTCGCGGTCGGACAGCGACGCCTCCCGGTCCTCCCGTGACGCGGACCGGTCTTCCCGCGCGGACCTGCGGTCCCGCGCGGCCTGCTGCCGGGAAGTTCTCGCCATGCCGTGGTCGTTCGCCGTCCGGTTGAGGTATTCCCGGAGGGCGTAGCGGTCCTCGGCCGCGGCGGCACGGTCGTCGGCCGCCGCCAGCCGGTCCGACTCGGCGTCCGCCATGAACGCGGCCACCGCATCCGGATCGTCCGCCGCCAGTTCCTTCTCCCGGCGGGTCGCATCGGCTTCGCGCTGCAGGGCCACGCGCTCCCGGGCCTCGGCGTCGCGGAGGGCCTTCGAAATCGTGTGCCGTTCGTGCCGGTCCTGGGTCTCGCCCACGTCCGCCAGCCCGTCCCGCTCGACGGCCGCCCTGTCCCGGCGGTCGGCCGCCCGGTCGCGGGCGTCGGCCAGGTCGTCGCGCTCGTTGGCCGCGCGGTTCCGGTCCTCGGCTCCCTCCGTCATCTCCCCATGTTCACACGTCAGCGCGCCGGGCGCTGCCACTCCTCGCAAGACTCGTGACTCTATTTTCAGCCGTTTCGCTTCGTCGCGGTGACGGGCGGCTGTCGCTCGCTCACCGGCTGCCTGGTCGCAGGTCGCGTTGGCGTGCAGCCGCGCGGCGGTGGCCGTGATGGTGATCTCGGTGCTGGTGCAGCACGCCCGGGCGGCGCCGGTCAAGACGGGGTCGTCCGGCCGTTCGGTGGCCATGTACGGGTGTGCCCGCGCACGAACCGGCGAAACTCGCCTGCGGTGGAATATCCCGTCGCGGGCCCGCCGTTGCGCCGGACATGAAGGCAATCGCACTGCAGGAGTACGGTTCGGCGGACGACCTCCGGCTGGCCGAGCTCCCGGATCCCAAGGTCGGTCCGGGGGAGGTCCTGGTCAGGGTCAAGGCTGCCGGTGTCAACCCGGTCGACTGGAAGCTCGCCGCGGGCGGGCTGGACGGCCTGATGGAGGTCCGATTCCCGCTCGTGCCCGGCTGGGACGTGGCCGGGGTGGTCGAGAAGGTGGGATTCGACTCCGGGGAGTTCGCCGTCGGCGACGAGGTTTTCGGCTACGTCCGCAAGGACTGGGTGCAGCAGGGCGCCTACGCCGAGCTGGTGACCGCGAACGTGCGGATGCTCGCGAAGAAGCCGCGTTCGCTGGACTTCGCGCAGGCGGCCGGCGTGCCGCTGGCGGGGCAGACGGCGTACCGCTCGCTGAAGCGCGTCGGGCTGCGGGCCGGTGAGACGGTGCTGATCCACGCCGCGGCCGGTGGCGTCGGGTCGTTCGGCACGCAGATCGCGGTCGCGCTCGGCGCGCGGGTGATCGGCACGGCGAGCGAGCGCAACCACGACTACCTGCGTGAGCTGGGCGCGGAGCCGGTCACCTACGGCGAGGGCCTGGCGGACCGGCTGCGTGAACTGGGCCCGATCGACGCCGCGGTGGACTTCGTGGGCGGCGACGCGGTGGAGGTGTCCCGCGAGTTCGTGAGCCCGGACCGGATCGCGTCGATCGCCAACCCGGAGGTCGGCGCGCACGGCTACGTGTGGGTCCGCCCGGACGGCGCCGAACTGACCGAGCTGGCGAGCCTGGCGGACGAGGGCAAGCTGACGGTGCACGTCGAGCGGACGTTCCCGCTCGCCGAGGCCGCCGACGCGTGGCGCCTGAGCCAGCAGGGCCGCACGCGCGGGAAGATCGTGCTGACGGTCTAGCCGTAGGGATCATCGACGTTGTCGATCGAGGCGAAGACCTCCGTGTCGGGTGCTGCCACCTGCGCCGACTTCTTCCGCCGCGCCGCCGCCCACGGCATTCCCGCCATCCTCGAACGACCGCACGGCAGCACTGCCCACACCGCCCTCAACGGCCAACCACCCATCACCGGCGTCAGCAACCTCGCGGGGCAAAACGGCTAGCCGACGAAGATGCAGAACGGGTGCCCGGCCGGATCGGCGTAGACGTACAACGGTTCGTCGGGGTCGTCGCTGCGGTCGCGGAGCAGCCGGGCGCCGAGGCGAAGGGCCCGCTCGTGCTGGGCTTCCAGTTCGGCTTTGGTGGGCACGGTGAGGTCGAGGTGCAGCTGCTGCGGCACGGGGCCGTCCGGCCACGTCGCCGTCGGCAGGGTGTCGACTTGCTGGAAGGCCAGCTGGGGGCGGCCGTCCGGCGTGCGGAGCACGAGCCAGTCGGCGTCGCCGTCCTCGTCGCCCGGCCGGTACACGAGCCCGAGCAGCTCGCGGTAGAACTCCGCGAGCCGCCGGGTGTCGGTGCAGTCGAGGACGACCTGGCAGAACATCGGCAGGGTCATGCCGATCATCCTGCCGCAGCCCGTCCGCCGCGGCAGGACAACGTGATCCGGCCCGGCTCGCCGGTCAGCTCACCGCGCGCTCGACCAGCGCCGCGATCTTCTCCTCCACCTCGGAAGTGACACCGGTCAGGGCGAAACCGGTCGGCCACATCGGACCGTCGTCGAGCGACGCCTGGTCGCTGAACCCGAGCGTGGCGTAACGCGCCTTGAACTTCTCCGCGCTCTGGAAGAAGCACACGACCTTGCCGTCCAGAGCGTAGGCGGGCATGCCGTACCACAGCTTTGGTTCGAGGACCGGCGCGGCGGCCCGGACCACGGCGTGGACGCGCTCGGCCATCGCTCTGTCCGACGGCGCCATCGCGGCGATCTTCGCGAGCACGTCCTGCTCGGCCTGCGCCGCCTTGTCCGCCCGGGAGCCGCGACGGGCCGCGGCCTTCAGCTCCTTCGCGTGGTCCCGCATCGCGGCCCGTTCTTCGGCGCTGAAGCCCTCGTGCTTCGTGCCCGCACTGCTGCCCATGGTGACCTCCTTCAGGTTATCGGCACGCACCGTGCCGTTGCGCCTCATGATGCAGCGAGCCTGTCTGGCTGTCAACGGCACGCAGCGTGCCGATAGGATGCGGGACATGACCGACCAGCCTCGGCGCCGCGGCGCCGCCCGGACGGACGAACTGCTGCAGGTGACGCTCGACCTGGCCACGGAGGTCGGGTACGCGGGCCTCAACATCGAGGCGGTCGCGCGCCGGGCCGGCGTCGGGAAGCACACGATCTACCGGCGCTGGCCGTCGATGGCCGCGCTGCTGCTGGACGCGCTCAGTCGCGTGTGGACGACCGACCTGGACTACCACGACACCGGCGACGTCCGGGCCGACCTGCGTGAGCAGTTCCTGCGGTCCGCGCCCGCGCTCTCCCAGCCGCCGATCGGGCCGGTCTACCGCGCGGTGATCGCCGAAGCCCAGTCCGACGCCGCGTTGCGGGAGACCCTGCACGAGCGGTTCCTGGCGACCGTCGAACAGAGCACCTTCGAGCGGATCACGCGAGCCCAGCGTGCCGGCGAACTGGTCGCCGACGCGGATCTGCGCTTCCCGGCAGAGGTTCTCTGCGGCACCCTCTACTACCGCTGGTTGCTGTCCACGAAGCCGATCGACGAGGAGGCCGTGAACAGCCTGGTCGACATGTTCATGGCCGCCTACGGCGCAGGTTCACGCGTCTCCGGCGGACCGGCGACCCGGTGATCGGGGCGATCGCCCGAGGGGACTTGTCGGCACGGTGCCGAGCGCTCGGCGACGAGCGCATCCGTATAGACGCTCTTGCTTGAACGCTTCGGCTACGGCCCCGACGGGCGCCTGGTCGTCGACGAGCGCGGACCGCTCGCGCGGCGGCCCTGCGACTTCCGCCACGCCGCGGTGAGCACCTGGCTGGGGCGGGGTTCCGCGGCCACGGCGGCGCAGTGGGCGGGGCAGTCGGTCTCCGTGCAGCGTGCCCACAGATTGCGCACAGATCCCCGATCTTGATCGGGGTCCGCCGGTGAACATGAATCGGCCCCTACCGCGTTCTCGCTGGTAGGGGCCGGTTTTGTGTGTTGGAACCTGGGTGCCCTCGGCAGGATTCGAACCTGCGACACCTGCCTCCGGAGGGCAGTGCTCTATCCCCTGAGCTACGAGGGCCCATCGCTGGGCGACGTGACACAGCCTAGCGCACCCGTGTTTCCACCTTGTGAGCGGCTACCCCTTCGGAGGGGGCGGCGCGGCCGCCGCTCGGTTAGGCTGCGCGAAGAAGGCAAGCCTTACCTGCCATTGCATACATGCGCATATCACTATATATTCCGGGTGCGGGACAGAGGAGGACACCAGCGCATGGGACACGGCCACGGACACGGGCACCAGCCGCCCGGTAGCGCGTCCGCCCGCTATCTGCCACGGCTCGCCGCGGCGCTCGGGATCGGCCTCGCCTTCCTGTTGCTCGAAGTCGTCGTCGGGGCGGTCACCGGGTCGCTCGCGTTGATCTCCGACGCCGGGCACATGCTCACCGACGTCCTCGGGCAGGCGATGGCCCTCACGGCGATCGTCCTGGCGCGGCGGTCCGGGCCGACCTACCGGCGCACCTTCGGGCTCTACCGGGCCGAGGTGCTCGCCGCGCTGGCCAACGCCGTCCTGCTTTTCGGGGTGGCAGGTTACGTGATCTTCGAGGCCGTCGAGCGGCTCGCGAACCCGCCGGAGGTGCCCGGCCTGCCCGTGCTGCTCGTGGCGGTCGCCGGGCTCGCCGCGAACCTCGTCGCCTTCGCCCTGCTCCGCGACGGCTCCAAGGAGAGCCTCAACCTGCGCGGCGCGTACCTGGAGGTGCTCGCCGACCTGATCGGGTCGGTCGGCGTCCTCGTCAGCGGCGTGATCACCCTGACCACCGGCTGGCGCTACGCCGACGCCCTCATCGGTGTCGCGATCGGACTGTTCGTGCTGCCGCGCACCTTCACCCTCGCCCGGCGGGCGCTGCGCATCCTGTTCCAGCACGCCCCCGCCGAGGTGGACGTCGAACGCATCAGCGCGGACCTCGCCGAGCTCGCCGGCGTGTGCGACGTGCACGACCTGCACGTGTGGACGCTCACCTCGGGCATGGAGGTCGCCTCCGCGCACCTCACCCTGGAACGCACCGCGCAGCCGGCCGAGGTGCTCGCCGCCGCGCAGACGCTCCTCAAGGACCAGTACTCGATCGAGCACGCCACGCTGCAGTGCGAACCACGCGAATCGGCGGCGCGCTGCCAGGAACTCAGCTGGTGACCACGGCTGGGCTTGCTCCGCTCTGCACCCTCAATCCGCCGTAGCAGCCGCCGGGTCTCCGTCTATCCACCAAGCCGGAGGCCACCCGGGCAGGGGAGGGGCACCGAAAGCCGCGACTTTCCACTCCTCGCCGATCTTGTGCATCAGCAGATCCATCGAAACCGGCAGCACGGAGGGGGTGCACCAAGTACCCGTCCGAGTGCGTGCCGAGTGGTGCCATGCGGACGAGTTCATCTTCGACGGCGAGAAATCGCAGTTTCTTCATGCCAGTTCGATTCGCTGATAAGCCACGCTTCGGCATACCGCCGGCCATAGCGGACTGGTGAGAACGGACAGGACGGTAAGGAGCAGGCCCACCAGGCCCCCGAAACAGGGCGTCAGGGGAAGGGCAGCGGCTGCGCGCCCCGCGCGGTGAGCATGTTCCGCATCACCGTCATCTCCGCCCCCTGCGAGGTCAGGATGCTCTGCGTCAGCGCCTTCACCGCGGACACCGACGTGTGATCGTGCGCGTACTGCGCCATCTCGGTGCCGCCCTGGTGGTGCCTCAGCATCAGCTGCAGGAAGTACACGTCCAGCTCGGTGCCGGACAGCGAGCGCAGCTTCGCCAGCTCGTCGTTGGTCGCCATGCCCGGCATCGGCGCGCCCGCGGCCGCCGCGGCCGACGACGACGGCGCCATCGCCATGTGGTCGTGCCCGGCGTCGGCCGTCATCCACGTCATGTACTCGCCCGTGGCCTGCTCGGGCTGGCCCCACAGCATGAGCCAGCCCTTCATCCGGCCGACCTGCTCGCGCTGCGTGGACTCGATGTCGAACGCCAGCTGCTTCAGCTGCGGATCGCTCGTGTGGTCGCGTTCCCAGCTGGCCATCGTCACGGCCTGCAGGTGGTGCACCGACATGTCCTGCGCGAACCCGACCTCGACCGAACCCTCCGCGGGCGTGGCGGAGGTCCCCGGGCCCTTCGCCAGAGACGTCAGGAACATCCCGAGCACCGCGCCGACCAGCAGCACCACGACCACCGTCGCGCCGATGACGACCGGCCGGGGGCCCGGCCGGTCCGCCACCGGGGCGTCTTCTTCGTCCGCCATCAGGATCAGGACGTCGGCATCGTGCTGGTGTCCTGCTGCGTGCCTGCGGAACCCTGGTAGTCCATCGGCTTCGCGTCCGGGCCCGGCGGCGTCGGGTCGAACGGCGGCGGGTTGTCCGGGTCGAAGGCGCCCGCGCCGAGGGCGTCGCACGAGGCACCGACCTCCGGGTAGGTGTTCTGGTTGGTCCGCAGCGCGGTGATGAACTGGTCGATCCGCTCGTCGGTGGCCGAGTCGAGCTTCAGCTGGTGGCCCCACGACTGCAGCGAGATCGGCTTGTCCAGCCCGGGGTAGGGCGACATCATCGTGTACGGCTTGCCCTCGACCTTGGACTTGAGCGTGTTCAGCGCGTCACCGGTCACCTGGTCGGGGTTGTAGGCGATCCACACGGCCCCGTGCTCGAGCGAGTGCACCATGTTCTCCGTGCGCACCGCGACGGGGTAGACGACGCCGTTGCACGCCGCCCAGTAGCCGTCGTGCGGGCCGCCGTAGGGCGGCGAGTGGTCGTAGGCCACCCGCTCGGTCGGCAGGATGTGCACGCTGGCCTGGTACTGGCCGGTGACGATGCCGGGGATGGTCAGCGACGGGTCCGGGTTGTCCGCGGTGGGCGCCCAGCTGGCCAGCGCGCGCTTGGGCGCCGACTGGACGAGGTAGTAGGTGACCACCACGGCGGCGAGCGCGACCACCGCGACCACCGAGATGATCGTGCCCCAGGGCACACCCTTCTTGGACACCACCGAGCCGCGGGCCGCCTTCACGCTGCCCTTCTTCGGTGCGCCCTTCTTCTTAGTGCCGCTGGCCATGGCTCCCGCGTCTCCCGTCAAGTGGATATACCCGGGTAGAGTTTAGGGACCCCGTGTTCGGTCCCTGTCAACGGCCGAGGTCGCGGCCCTTACACTCGGCTGGTGACTCCCGAGGCCCTAGCTGACCTGGTCCGTACGTCCGCCGCGCAGGTGCTCACCGCCCGTGGCGCCGACCCCGCCGTGTTGCCCGCCACGGTGACCGTCGAGCGCCCGCGCAACCCGGAACACGGAGACTACGCCACCAACATCGCGCTGCAGGTGGCGAAGAAGGCCGGCCTGGCCCCGCGCGACTTCGCCCAGGAGCTGGCCGACGCGCTCGCCGCCACGGACGGCATCGACTCGGCCGAGATCGCCGGCCCCGGGTTCGTGAACCTCCGGCTGGCCGCCGACGCCCAGGGCGAGCAGATCCGCCAGGTCCTCACCCTCGGCGACGCCTACGGCCACGGCACCGCGCTGGCCGGCCGCAAGATCAACCTCGAGTTCGTGTCGGCGAACCCGACCGGCCCGATCCACCTCGGCGGCACCCGCTGGGCCGCGGTGGGCGACGCGCTGGGCCGCGTCCTGCAGGCGCAGGGCGCCGACGTCACCCGCGAGTACTACTTCAACGACGCCGGCGCGCAGATCGACCGGTTCGTCCGGTCCCTGATCGCCGCCGCGAAGGGCGACCCCGCGCCGGAGGACGGCTACGCGGGCGCCTACATCAGCGACATCGCCGCCGAGGTCCTGCGCCAGGAGCCGAGCGCGCTGTCGCTGCCGGAGGACGAGCGCAACGAGACGTTCCGCCGCATCGGCGTCGACCTGATGTTCGGCGAGATCAAGAAGAGCCTGCACGAGTTCGGCACCGACTTCGACGTCTACTTCCACGAGGACTCGCTGCACCAGTCCGGCGCGGTGGAGAAGGCCGTCGAGAGCCTCAAGGAGAACGGCAGCCTCTACCACGCCGACGGCGCCTGGTGGCTGCGCTCCACCGAGTTCGGCGACGACAAGGACCGCGTGGTCATCAAGAGCGACGGCGCGCCCGCCTACATCGCCGGTGACATCGCCTACCTGCAGGACAAGATCGGCCGCGGCTTCGACCTGTGCATCTACATGCTCGGCGCCGACCACCACGGCTACATCGCGCGGCTCAAGGCCGCCGCGGCGGCGATGGGCCACGACCCGTCCGTGGTCGAGGTGCTCATCGGCCAGCTGGTGAACCTGGTCAGCGAGGGCAAGCCGGTCCGGATGAGCAAGCGCGCCGGCACGGTGATCACGCTGGAGGACCTCGTCGAGGCGGTCGGGGTGGACGCGGCGCGCTACGAGCTGAACCGGTACTCGGTGGACTCCAGCATCGACATCGACCTCGACCTGCTGCGCAAGCACAGCGACGAGAACCCGGTCTACTACGTGCAGTACGCGCACGCCCGGCTCGCCTCGCTGCAGCGCAACGCCGCCGACCTCGGACTGAAGTTCGACAACGACGCCGACTTCGGGCTGCTCACCCTCGACCGCGAGGGTGACCTCATCCGCACGATCGGGGAGTTCCCGACGATCGTGCAGCGCGCCGCCGAACTGCGTGAACCGCACCGCGTGGCGCGTTACCTGGAAAGCCTCGCCGGCGCGTTCCACAAGTTCTACGCCGTCGCGCAGGTCCTGCCCAAGGGCGACGAGGAAGCCACCCCGCTCACCTTCGCCCGCCTCGCCCTGTGCGAGGCGGCGCGCCAGGTGTTCGCGAACGGCCTCGCCCTGCTCGGTGTCTCAGCTCCGGAACGGATGTAATCCCCCATGGCTCACCCCGCCGGCCCGCGGCACGCGGAGGTCTACCCGCACGCCGACACCTCCGGTTTCCCCCCGTCCAGTTCCGAAGAGCTCGACCGGCTCTACCCGAAGGTCTGGCCCCGCAACTCCTACCGCGCCCCAGACGGCGTGGTGCGGATCGCGGGCGTCGACGTGCGGCAGCTGGCCGAGACCTACGGCACGCCGTTGTTCGTCGTCGACGAGGCCGACTTCAAGTCGCGCTGCGCCGAGTACGCCGAGGCGTTCGACGACCCGTCGCTGGTGCACTACGCGGCCAAGGCGTTCCTGTGCACCGAGGTGGCCCGCTGGGTCGCCGCGCAGGGCCTGAGCCTGGACGTCGCCAGCGGCGGCGAGCTCGCGGTCGCGCTGCGCGCCGGCTTCCCGCCGGAGCGGATCACCTTCCACGGCAACAACAAGTCGGTCGCCGAGCTGGAGACCGCGGTCGGCGCCGGGGTCGGCACGGTCGTGCTGGACTCCTACTACGAGATCGCGCGGCTGGCCGACGTGGCGGCGCGGCTCGACGTCGAGCAGAAGGTGCTGATCCGCGTCACGGTCGGCGTCGAGGCGCACACGCACGAGTTCATCGCGACCGCCCACGAGGACCAGAAGTTCGGTTTCTCCCTGGCCGCCGGCGACGCCGCGGAGGCGGTGCGCCGGGTGCTCAACGCGCCGTCGCTGCGCCTGGTCGGCCTGCACAGCCACATCGGGTCGCAGATCTTCGACGCCGACGGCTTCGAGGTCGCCGCGCGCCGGGTCATCGGGCTGATGGCCGAGCTGGTCAAGGAGCACGGCGAGCAGCTGCTGGAGCAGCTGTCGCTGGTGGACCTCGGCGGCGGTTTCGGCATCGCCTACACCGACAAGGACAACCCGCCGCCGCCTGCCCAGATGATCACGCAGATCCGCGAGATCGTCCGCAAGGAGTGCGAGTTCGCCGGGCTGCCGGTGCCGCGCATCGCGGGCGAGCCCGGCCGCGCCATCGCCGGCCCGGGCACCGTCACGCTGTACGAGGTGGGCACCATCAAGGACGTGTCGCTGGGGGACAACGAGTCCCGGCGCTACGTCAGCGTGGACGGCGGGATGAGCGACAACATCCGCACGCCGCTCTACGACGCGGTGTACGACGTCCGCCTGGTGTCGCGCGCGAGCGACGACGGAACGAGCGAGCAGGTCGGCGCGGCGCTGAGCCGCGTGGTGGGCAAGCACTGCGAGTCCGGCGACATCGTCGTGCGGGACTGCTGGCTGCCGGACACCCTCGCCCCCGGCGACCTGCTCGCCGTCGCGGCGACCGGCGCGTACTGCTACTCCATGGCCAGCAACTACAACCGGCAGCCGCGCCCCGCGGTCGTCGCGGTCCGCAACGGCAGCGCCCGGCTGCTCCTGCGCCGCGAGACGATCGACGACATGCTGCAGCTGGAGGTGTCGTGACTGCAATGTCCACTGTAGACGGCAAGACGGTGCGCGTCGCGCTGCTGGGCTGCGGCACGGTCGGCGCCGAGGTCGCGCGGCTGCTCACCGAGCAGGCCGACGAGCTCGCCGCCCGCGCCGGCGCCCCGGTCGAGCTGGCCGGCATCGCGGTACGCCGCCCGGACAAGCACCCCGAGCTGCCGCAGCACCTGCTGACCAACGACGCCGCCGCGCTCGTGGAGTCCGATGTGGACGTCGTGGTCGAGCTGATCGGCGGCGTCGACCCGGTGCGCGAGTGGCTGCTCACCGCGCTGCGCAAGGGGAAGTCGGTCGTCACGGCGAACAAGGCGCTGCTGGCCGAGTACTCCGCGGAGCTGTTCGAGGCGGCCGACTCCAGCGGAGCCGACCTCTACTTCGAGGCGGCGGTGGCCGGTGCGATCCCGCTGCTGCGCCCGCTGCGCGAGTCGCTGGCCGGCGACCGCATCACCAAGGTGATGGGCATCGTCAACGGCACCACCAACTTCATCCTGTCCGCGATGGACTCCACGGGCGCCGGCTACGCCGAGACCCTGGACGAGGCCAGCCGCCTCGGCTACGCGGAGGCGGACCCGACGGCGGACGTGGACGGCTACGACGCCGCGTCCAAGGCGGCCATCCTCGCCTCGCTGGCGTTCCACACCCGCGTCACCGCGTCCGACGTGCACCGCGAGGGCATCTCGAACGTGTCAGCTTCGGACATCGCGGCGGCGAAGGCGCTGGGCCGCACGGTGAAGCTGCTCTCGATCTGCGAGCGCGTCGAGGGCGAGGACGGCACGGAGTCGGTCTCCGCTCGCGTGCACCCGGTGATGCTCCCGCGCACCCACCCGCTGGCGAACGTCGGCGGCGCGTTCAACGCCGTTTTCGTCGAGGCGGACGCGGCGGGCAGCCTGATGTTCTACGGCCAGGGCGCCGGTGGCGCGCCGACGGCCAGCGCGGTGCTCGGCGACCTGGTCGCGGTGGCCCGCAACCGGGTGGTCGGCGGCCGCGGCCCGCGCGAGTCGGCGCACGCCCAGCTGCCGGTGCGGCCGATGGGCCAGACCCCGACCCGCTACCACGTCAGCCTCGACGTGGCCGACAAGCCGGGTGTGCTCGCGCAGGTCGCGCAGGTGTTCGCGGCCCACGAGGTGAGCATCGCCGCGGTCCGGCAGCGTGACCGGCACGACACGGCCAGCCTCGTCATCGTGACGCACCTCGCACCGGACGCGGCGCTCGAGGCCACCGTCGAGGCCATCGGGAAAATGGACGTCGTCAACGAGGTCGTGAGCGTGATGCGGGTGGAAGGCGAGGATTCATGACTGCGAAGGCCGGCTGGCCCGGGATCATCGAGGCGTACGCCGACCGGGTACCGGTTCCGGCCGGGGCGGAGGTCATCACCCTCGGCGAGGGCAACACGCCGCTGATGCCCGCCCCGCACCTGTCCGAGCTGACCGGCTCGACCGTCTACCTCAAGGTCGAGGGCGCCAACCCGACCGGGTCGTTCAAGGACCGCGGCATGACCGTGGCGATCACCCACGCGAAGGCCAGCGGCCTGCAGGCGGTCATCTGCGCCTCGACCGGCAACACGTCGGCCTCGGCCGCGGCCTACGCCGCGCGCGCCGGACTGACCTGCGCTGTGCTCATCCCGCAGGGCAAGATCGCGATGGGCAAGCTCGCGCAGGCGATCCTGCACGGCGCGCGGATCCTGCAGATCGACGGCAACTTCGACGACTGCCTCGAACTCGCCCGCAAGACCGCGATCGACCACCCGGTCACGCTGGTCAACTCGGTCAACCCGGTGCGACTGATCGGCCAGAAGACCGCGGCGTGGGAGATCTGCGACGTCCTCGGCCAGGCGCCGGACATCCACTGCCTGCCGGTCGGCAACGCGGGCAACATCACCGCCTACTGGGCCGGGTACTCCGAGTACGCCGCGGACGGTGTGGTGAAGAACACCCCGCGCATGTTCGGGTTCCAGGCGGCCGGCGCGGCCCCGCTGGTCAAGGGTGAGCCGGTCGCCGAGCCGGAGACGATCGCGACCGCGATCCGCGTCGGCAGCCCGGCCTCCTGGGAGGGCGCCGTGAAGGCGAAGAACGCCTCCGGCGGCCTGTTCGAGGCGGTCACCGACGAGAAGATCCTCGCCGCGTACCGCCTGCTGGCCAGCAAGGAGGGCGTGTTCGTGGAGCCGGCGTCGGCGACCAGCGTCGCGGGCCTGCTCGCCACCGCCGCCGACGGGCGCCTGCCCAAGGGCTCGACGGTCGTGTGCACCGTCACCGGACACGGCCTCAAGGACCCGGGCACCGCGCTGGAGGGCAACGTCGAGGTCGAGCCGCTGGCGGTGGACCCGCGGGCCGTGGCCGCCGCGCTGGAGCTGACGTGACCGCTCTGAAGGTGACCGTCCCGGCGTCGAGCGCGAATCTCGGCCCGGGCTTCGACGCGCTCGGGCTGGCGCTCGCGCTGCACGACGTCGTCGAGGTGCAAGTCACCGACGCCGGTCTCAAGGTCGAGGTGTTCGACGCCGGGGCCGGCGGGGTCGAGGATGTGCCCACCGACGAGACGCACCTGGTGGTGCGGGCGCTGCGGCGCGCGTGCGAGCACCTCGGCGTCACGCCGCCGGGGCTGCACCTGCGGTGCTTCAACAAGATCCCGCACGCGCGGGGGCTCGGTTCGTCGGCCGCCGCGGTGGTCTCCGGGATCGCCGCCGGGTACGCCCTCGCGGAGCGGCCGCTGGACGGCGACGCGGTCCAGCTGGCCGCCGAGTTCGAGGGGCACGCGGACAACGCCGCCGCCAGTCTGCTGGGCGGGTTCGTCCTGGCGTGGTGTGAGAAGGGCCGCTTTCACGCGGAACGGCTGACGCCGCACCCGTCGATCCGCCCGGTGGTGGCGGTGCCGTCGGTGAAGTCGTCCACCGAGGCGACGCGCGGGCTGCTGCCGGAGAAGGTGCCGCACTCCGACGCCGCGTTCTCGGCCGGCCGCGCGGCGCTCGCCGTGCACGCCTTGACCAGCGATCCGTCGCTGCTGCTGCCCGCGACCGAAGACCGCCTGCACCAGGACTACCGCGCCCCCGCCTACCCGGCGACCGGGCGCCTGGTGCACGACCTGCGTGCCGCCGGAGTCGCGGCGACGGTGTCCGGCGCGGGTCCGACCGTGCTGGCACTCACGGTCGACGGAATAATTCCGGCGCCGGTGGACGTTGCAGGATTCGAAGTCATCGAGCTGCCGGTCGACCAGACCGGGGTTCAGGTCACGAGCCGGTAGATTCCGTGCGGAGATTCGCGGCACGCCGGGGGGTGGTTGTTGCACCTCGTGCCCGGTCGGTCTACCCTCGGGGGCGTTCGATCACCGCGCGCAATCCGCACCCGGTGTCGGTCCCGGGGGTTTCGTCCCGGATCGCATTCTCTCGTTGAGTCGATAATTCCGCATAGCTGGTGCAGGGATTGACCTAGGCGGGTTTCCGGTAGCCACGGTGACACGAATTCGGCGCGTTCCACCTGGAGCACGCGAGAACCCCGTGTGGCGGCTCCGCCGCTGTGACCTGCGTGTCCCGGCCGGGGAAGCCACACCGGGCAGGAGCAGACCGCCTCGCGATCGGACGCGGGCGGTAGTCCGCTGATCCACCTGGAGGCGTGGATCGGTCAGGAAGGACATGTGTGAGCAACACCGATCTTTTGAGCGGCGACGTGGCGACCGCCGCGACGAACGCTGAGCCAGGGGAGAGCAACGGCACGGCCGCGCCGAAGCGCCGCAGCGGTGGCCTGTCCGGCATGGTGATCGCCGACCTGCGGGAACTCGCCACCCAGCTGGGCATCGGCGACACCAAGGGGATGCGCAAGGGCGACCTGATCGCCGCGATCCGCGAGCGCCAGGGCAAGGCCCCGCGCAAGCGCGCCGCCGACGAGACCCTGCCCCTCGACGGCATCGCCGCGAAGGTGGAGGCTCCGGCGCCCGCCAAGACCGCCGAGAAGGCGCCCCGGCAGGCCGCGGCCCCGGCCGACAACCCCGCCCCGGTGGTGGAGAAGGCCGAGAAGCCGGCCCAGGTCGAGAAGCCCGTGAACGGCGCCGACGCGCCCCAGCAGGGTGAGGACGCTCCTCGTCGCGAGGGCGGCGCCCGCCGTCGCCGCGGCGCGAACCGCGCCGCCGGCAGCCCGGACAACCGCGGTGGCGGTGACCAGCGCGGCGGCGACCAGCGCGAGCAGCGCGGTGGGGACCAGCGCGAGCAGCGCGGTGGCGACCAGGCCCAGCAGGGCGGTGGCGACCAGCGCAAGCAGAACAACCGCGACTCCGGCTCCGGTGGCGGCCAGTCCAAGCAGAACGCGGGCGGCGGCCAGAACTCCGGTGGCGGCCAGAACAACGCGGACGACGACGAAGGCGGCCGTCGCGGCCGCCGGTTCCGGGACCGCCGCCGCCGCGGCAACCGCGGCGAGGGCGGCACGGACACCGAGATCCGCGAGGACGACGTCCTGCTGCCGGTCGCCGGCATCCTCGACGTCCTGGACAACTACGCGTTCGTGCGCACCTCGGGCTACCTGCCCGGGCCGAACGACGTGTACGTGTCGCTGTCGCTGGTCCGCAAGCACGGCCTGCGCCGCGGTGACGCGATCACCGGTGTCGTCAAGCAGCCGCGCGAGGGCGAGCAGCAGCGCCAGAAGTTCAACCCGCTGGTGCGCGTCGACAGCGTCAACGGCCTGGACCCGGACGAGGCCAAGCGCCGCCCCGAGTTCACCAAGCTGACGCCGCTCTACCCGAACGAGCGGTTGCGCCTGGAGACCGAGCCGCACAAGCTGACCACCCGCGTGATCGACCTGGTCATGCCGGTCGGCAAGGGGCAGCGCGCCCTGATCGTGTCGCCGCCGAAGGCGGGCAAGACCACGATCATGCAGGACATCGCGAACGCGATCACCACGAACAACCCCGAGTGCCACCTGATGGTCGTCCTCGTCGACGAGCGTCCGGAAGAGGTCACCGACATGCAGCGGTCGGTGAAGGGCGAGGTCATCGCCTCGACCTTCGACCGCCCGCCGTCAGACCACACCTCGGTCGCCGAGCTGTCCATCGAGCGGGCCAAGCGGCTCGTGGAGATGGGCATGGACGTGGTGGTCCTGCTCGACTCGATCACCCGCCTCGGCCGCGCCTACAACCTGGCGGCCCCGGCGTCCGGCCGGATCCTCTCCGGTGGTGTCGACTCGACCGCGCTGTTCCCGCCGAAGCGCTTCCTCGGCGCGGCGCGCAACATCGAGAACGGCGGCTCGCTGACGATCTTCGCCACGGCGATGGTCGAGACCGGGTCGACCGGTGACACGGTGATCTTCGAGGAGTTCAAGGGCACCGGCAACGCCGAGCTCAAGCTCGACCGCAAGATCGCCGAGCGGCGCGTCTTCCCGGCGGTGGACGTCAACCCGTCCGGCACCCGCAAGGAGGAGCTGCTGCTCTCGCCGGACGAGCTGGCGGTCACGCACAAGCTGCACCGGGTCCTGCACGCGCTGGACTCGCAGCAGGCCATCGATCTGCTGCTGTCCCGCCTGCGCAAGACGAAGACCAACATCGAGTTCCTGATGCAGGTCAGCAAGACGGCGCTCGCCTCGGACGACGACTAGTCGTTCGTAGCACGCGAAACGGCCACCCTCCCCCAGGAAGGGTGGCCGTTTTCGTTGTGGTTCCTACTGGTGGGGGACAGCGGCCGGGGTCCAGCCGCGGTAGTTGCTGTAGTAGCTGTAGCCGCCCTGGGCCTTGGTGACGTGCCCGATCTTGCCGCCGACGCTGGTCGCGTAGAACCCGCCGGCGCCGTCGGAGATGCCGACGTGCCCGTAGTTGCTGATGTTCCAGTACACGAACGCGCCCAGTGGCGGGTTGCGGTCACCGGCGTGCTTGGGGCTGGCGCCGAACCAGTGCGCGTTGGCCGAGGCCCACACCCCGGTGGTGCCGTAGGCGTTCTCCACGGCCTTCTCGCACAGGCCCTGGTAGGCGGTGCTGCCGATGCGGGCCTTGAACCACGCGACGGCGCCCGCCGGCGTGCCGTCGCCTGCGGCGAGGATCGAGACGTCGCTGTTCGGGGCGACGGTGGCGAGGGTGGCGGCCTGGCTCGTGGCCGGCACGAGGGCGAGTGCCGTGGCGGCGAGCGCGGCGACGGCGGCGGACTTGGCGGTGCGCGAAAGTGACATCGGCTCCTCCTCACCCGGCGGGTCCGGGTCTCGGCCAGGAGCCTCGCGTGCGCCCGTACAAAACCCGTACACGTCCCGTACCCGGAATATGCGTCGCCCGGGGGGCGTTGACCTGCATGTCAGCGCGTCTGGCAGAATCAATCCGCTAACGTCCGGCTCCGGTTCACCCCACGTGTCGAAGAACGCCGCGGGGACCCGGCGGCCACCGAGAGAGGACTCCATGAAGAGCGGTATCCACCCCGAGTACGTGCCCACCACCGTCACGTGTGGTTGCGGCAACACCTTCACGACCCGCAGCACCAAGACCTCCGGCGCCATCACGGTCGAAATCTGCTCGAACTGCCACCCCTTCTACACCGGCAAGCAGAAGATCATGGACACCGGTGGCCGGGTCGCGCGCTTCGAGGCGCGCTACGGCAAGCGGGCCGGCAAGAAGGCCGACGCCAAGTAGCTCCACCGCCGGCGCCCACTCCCGACCATCGGGGGTGGGCGCCGCTTTTGTGTCCTGAGGCCATCAAGAGGAAGGTTCGGTCGTGGATTCGTCTTCCCTGCACGGGCTGCTCGCCGAGTACGCCGATCTGGAAAAGCAGCTGGCGGACCCGGCCGTGCACGCCGACCAGGGCCGGGCGCGCAAGCTCGGCCGCCGCTACGCCGAGCTGAGCCCGATCGTCAAGGTCATCAACGAGCTGGACCAGGCGCGGGACGACCTGGGCACCGCGCGTGAGCTGGCCGACGAGGACGCGGGCTTCGCGGCCGAGGCCGAGGAGATCGCGGCCCGCATCCCGCAGCTGGAGTCCCGGCTGACGGAGCTGCTGCTGCCGCGCGACCCGTACGACGGCTCGGACGTCCTGATGGAGATCAAGTCCGGTGAGGGCGGCGAGGAGTCGGCCCTGTTCGCCGGCGACCTGCTGCGCATGTACCTGCGCTACGCCGAGCGGCACGGTTGGAAGGCCGAGGTGCTCGACGCGGTGCACTCCGACCTCGGCGGCTACAAGGACGTCACCGTCGCGGTAAAAGGAAAGGGCGCCGTGACTTCAGCCGCCGACGGCGTGTGGGCGCGGCTGAAGTTCGAGGGCGGCGTGCACCGCGTGCAGCGCGTGCCTGCGACCGAGTCGCAGGGCCGCATCCACACCTCCGCCGCGGGCGTCCTGATCTACCCGGAGCCGGAGGAGGTCGAGGTCGAGATCGACCCGAACGACCTGCGGATCGACGTGTTCCGGTCGTCCGGCCCCGGCGGGCAGAGCGTCAACACCACCGACTCGGCCGTGCGCGTGACGCACCTGCCCACCGGGATCGTGGTGTCCTGCCAGAACGAGAAGTCGCAGATCCAGAACCGGGCCCGCGCCATCCAGGTGCTGCAGGCGCGGCTGCAGGCGATGGCGGAGGAAGAGGCCGCCGCCAAGGCCGCCGACGCGCGGAAGTCGCAGGTCCGGACGGTCGACCGCTCCGAGCGGGTGCGCACCTACAACTTCCCGGAGAACCGCATCTCGGACCACCGGGTGAACTACAAGGCGTACAACCTGGACCAGGTCCTGGACGGCGACCTGGACGCCGTGCTCGACGCCCTGGCCGCCGCCGACCGCGAGGAGCGCCTGGCCACCGCGGGCCAGTGACGCCTACCGGTCCAGGAAGTCCCTGATCCGGGCGAGCCACTCGTCGCGGGCCTCGGCCTGCATCGAGTGGCCGCTCGCGATCTCCACGTACTCCGCGCCCGGGATCCCGTCGGCCAGCTCGCGCTGCACGCCGATCGGCACCAGCACGTCCTGCCGCGTGCCGATGACCAGCGTCGGCACGCTGATCCGGCCCAGCTCCGGGCGGGTGTCCACCGACGCCACCAGGTCCACGTGCTCCGGCGTGCCCTCGGGGACGGCCAGCCCGGCCAGCGCGGCTTCGAGTTCCTGCGGCGACAGCGCGTTCAGGTACGCGGCGCCGACCCCCGCGAAGGTCACGTACTTCGCCAGCAGCTCCTTGTTCCCCAGGTCCAGCAGCTCCCGCCACACGTCGACGGCGAGCCGCATCTGGTTCGTCGGGTGGGCGAACCCGGCGGTCAGCACCAGGCCGGTCACCCGCTCCGGGTGCCGGGTGGCCGTGCGCACCGCGACCGCCGTCCCGAGCGAGTAGCCGAGGATCGTGAAGCGCTCCACGCCTGCGGACACGGCGGTCGCCACCAGGGAGTCGGCCAGCCCGTCCAGGGTCAGCGGCTCGTCGCTGCGTGGTGTCGCCCCGCTGCCGGGGTAGTCCGGGCCGACCACGGTGTGCGTGCCGGCGAGGTCGTCCAGGATCGGGCCGAAGTTCGCCTCGATGCCGCCGCCGGCGCCGTGGGCGAGCAGCAGGCCGGGGCCGGATCCGCGGACGACGTGCGAGAAATGTTCGGTCATGCGGCGACGTTAGGAACTGACACCGGTGTGAAGGTCAACTTTGGAGTGAGCGAGGTCGCATGCGGATCGGGGAGCTGTCCGCCCGGACCGGGGTCAGCCAGCGGTTGCTGCGGTACTACGAGGAGCAGGGGCTCCTGGTGCCGCGCCGGGACGCCAACGGTTACCGGGTCTATGACGACGACGCCGTGGTCACGGTCCGGCAGATCCGCGCGCTGCTGGCGGCCGGGCTGTCGACGTGCGTGATCGCGAAGCTGCTGCCGTGCGCGCGGGGGGAGAAGCCGGACCTGGAGCTGTGCCCGGAGGTGGTGCGCACGCTGCGTGAGCAGCTCGACGCACTGGACGAGCGCATCGACGGTCTCCGCCAGACGCGCGGGGCGCTCGCGGCATACGTCCCCGCGAGCGGATGACCGCTGTGGAAAAGTTGGGTGCGTGAAGCGGCAACCGTTGCGACTGGCGATCCTCGAGGCGATGCGCATCCTGGAAGAGGCGGGGGTGGCGTCTCCGCGCGCCGACGCCGAACTCATCGCCGCGCACGTGCTCGGCGTCGACCGCGGTCGCCTGCCGCTCGTGCCCCTCGTCGACCCGCCCGTGGTCGAGGCCATCGGCAAGCTGGTGGCGCAGCGCGCCAAGCGGGTGCCGCTGCAGCACCTGACCGGGTGGGCCGGGTTCGCCGGCATCACGCTGGACGTCGGGCCCGGCGTCTTCATCCCGCGGCCGGAGACGGAACTGCTGGTCGAGTGGGGGTTGCGGCTCATCCACGGCCGCGAGTACCCGGTGGTGGTCGACCTGTGCACCGGTTCGGGCGCGCTGGCGCTGGCGATCGCGCACGAGCGGCCGGACGCGGTGGTCTACGCCGTGGACATCGACCCGAACGCGCTCGCGTGGGCGCGCCACAACGCGGACAAGCAGGCCGCGGCGGGGGACACGCCGATCCGCCTGTACTCCGGCGACGTCGGGGACAGCACGATCTTCGCCGAGCTGGACGGCCTGGTGGACCTGGTGGTGTGCAACCCGCCGTACGTCCCGCCGGGCGGCGATCTGCCGCCCGAGGTGGTCGACTTCGACCCGCCGCAGGCGGTCTTCGCCCCGGACGGCGGCCTCGCGGTGGTCCGGCAGGCCGTGGCGACCGCCTGCCGGCTCCTCAAGCGCGGCGGCGGAGTGGCCATCGAACACGACGACACGCACGGCTCGGCCGCCCCGGCGCTGGTCGCGTCCCGCAAGGTGCTGACGGACGTCCAGGACCACCGCGACCTCGCCGGACGCCCCCGTTTCGTCACCGCCCTCCGCGGCTGACCCAACCACCGCCACCGCTCACCACCCCACCCACACCGCCACCCCAGCCACGCTCGCCTGCAGCAGCCAACACGCCACCCCGAGGGGCCAACACGCGCGTGACGGCGTCTTGGCCGGTGGGTGCGGTGAGCCGGCCGGTCGCGGGGGCGTGCCGCACGGGCGGTGCGGTGAGCGCCACCCGCAACCAAGCCGTTACCCGACCGGGAATAGTCTTCACCCCATGAGCGCGGTGTACGACTGCAGCCGTCCGGAGACGCGGGCCGAGGGGCTGGCCGCGGCGGCGAGCGCGGTCCGTTCGGGGCGGCTGGTCGTGCTGCCCACGGACACGGTCTACGGCATCGGGGCGGACGCCTTCGAGTCCGCCGCCGTGCGTGCGCTGCTCCGGGCGAAGAACCGCGGCCCGGACCTGCCGGTCGGCGTCCTCGTCGGCTCTTGGTCCACAGTGGACGGTCTGGTGCTCGGCGTTCCGCCGCAGGCGCGCGCCCTCATCGAGGCCTTCTGGCCCGGCGATCTGTCCATTGTGCTCCCGCACGCGCCGAGCCTGCGCTGGGACCTGGGCACCACCCGCGGCACCGTGATGCTCCGGATGCCGCTGCACCCGGTCGCGCTGGAGCTGCTCCGCGACGTCGGCCCGATGGCCGTCTCCAGCGCCAACGTCGCCGGGCGGTCCCCGGCGTCCAGCGCGCAGGAGGCGCGGGAGCAGCTCGGCGAGTCGGTCTCGGTCTACCTCGACGGCGGGCCCAGTGGGCAGCCGGTGCCCTCGTCGATCGTCGACCTGACCGGCGACGAGCCCGTGCTGCTGCGGGCGGGCGCGGTGAGCGCGGAAGCGGTGAGCGAGGTGCTCGGCGCACCGGTGAAGACCGCGGCCTGATGACCCCCGTAACCACCGCAGGCCTCCCGATCCGGGAGTACATCCTCGTCGGCCTCATCGCCGCGACCCTGACGTTCCTGCTCACCGGCGTCATCCGGCGCCTGGCGATCCGCCTCGGCGCCATCGCCAACCCGCGCGCCCGCGACGTGCACGTCATCCCGATCCCGCGCATGGGCGGCGTCGGCATGTACCTGGGCGTCGTCGGCGGCATGGCGATGGCCCACCAGCTGCCGGTGCTGCGCCGCGCGTTCGACTTCTCCCTCGACCCGGTCGGCGTGCTGATCGGCGGCGGCGTCATCGTGCTGATCGGCGCGCTGGACGACCGCTTCGAGATCGACGCCTGGACCAAGCTCGCAGGCCAGGTGATGTGCGCGGGCATCCTGGTCATCTTCGGCGTGCAGTGGAACGTCTTCTGGGTGCCGTGGGGCGGCAACGGCGACGCGCTCGGCTCGGTGGTCACCCTGGACAACAACCAGGGCGGGCTGCTGATGGTGCTGCTCGTCGTGCTGCTGGTGAACGCGCTGAACTTCGTCGACGGGCTGGACGGCCTCGCCGCCGGGCTCGGGTTCATCGCCGCGGCCGCCACCTGCGCGTTCTCGCTCGGCCTGCTCAACTCCCAGGGCGGCGACGTCGGCGTCTACCCGCCGGCGCTGATCGCCGCGACGCTGGCCGGCGCGTGCCTCGGCTTCCTGCCGCACAACTTCCAGCCCGCGAAGATCTTCATGGGCGACTCCGGCTCGATGATGATCGGCCTGATGCTGGCCGGCGCCACCACCTCGGCCTCCGGCAAGATCAACTACACCCGGTTCGGCGGCTCGGACGCGCTGGCGCTGCTGTCCCCGCTGCTGGTCGTCGTCGCGGTGCTGTTCCTGCCGGTCCTGGACCTGCTGATGGCGGTCGTCCGGCGCACGCGGCGCGGCGAGAGCCCGTTCGCGGCCGACAAGATGCACCTGCACCACCGCCTGCTGGAGATCGGCCACTCGCAGCGCCGCGCGGTGCTGCTGATCTACCTGTGGGCGGGCCTGCTCGGCTTCGGCGCGGTCTCGGTGACGCTGTTCGACACGACGGCGGTACTCTGGATCGTCGGCGCGGGACTCGTCCTCGCCGCGATCGTGTCCGTCATTCCGCGCCTGAGGTCGCGGAACCAGGGAGTGTCATGACCGACAACACCGAGAACCCGCACGCGCAGTCGGTGCTCAAGCTGGCCGACGCGATGCTGCGCTTCGCGCTGTGGCCGGGGCTGGCCACGGTCGTGATCGGCGTGGTCGTGTCGACGATCCTGTCCGGCGTGCCGGGCCTGCTGGGCTCGCTGGTAGGCGGCGCGATCGCGTTCGCGTCGTCCCTGGTCACGCTGTTCATGATGCGCAAGTCGGCCGCGCTGGACCCGTTCATGGTGATGGCGGTGGCGATCGGCGGCTACATCCTCAAGGTGCTGGTGCTGTTCGGCGTCATGACCGCCCTCAAGGGCGTCGACGCGTTCAACCGCTACGCGCTGGCGTTCACCACGCTGGCGGTGATCCTGGTCTGGGCCGCGGCGGAGTTCCTGGCCTTCCGCAAGACCAAGATCCCGACGATCATCCCGAGCTGACTTCCGCAGGTCAGCGCCGGATTCCGGCGGTACTCCGACGGGTGGGAACCCATTAAGGAGTACGCCCGTACGGTGTCGATTTACCGGCTGGTATCGTCCGCACTGTGGAGGTGGGGCCTTCGGGCCGCGCTCCCGATGCAGAACCCGACCGGCAACGTGGCGATCGAGACGGATGGCCCCTGAGCTGGCTCGGCCGATTCTGCCGTCGGAGATCGTAGTGCCGAAACCCCCAGGTGGCTGAAAGTACACGCGTTGTTCACTGAGGGGATCCGCCTCCAAGCACCCGAAACGTATCGGGTACGTTAAGTCCAGATCGTGACGATTCCCCCGGCGGAGTGAACGCCGGCCGGGAGAACCGGAAGGAGCCCAGTTGGGCGCGCTGGTATTGGCCGAGGGCGAAACGTTCGCGCCCCCGGGTGCCGGAGACTTCGACCTGCCGCCGATCTTCCTCGGCGTCACCAAGCCGATGATCCTGGTCGTGCTGTCGGTGATCATCATCGCGGCCTTCTTCCTGCTGACCTCGCGCAAGCTGAAGGTCGTGCCGGGCAAGGCGCAGTTCGCCGCCGAGTACGTCTACGACTTCGCGCGCAACGGCATCGCGCGTGAGCAGATCGGGTCGAAGGACTTCAAGCCGTTCATCCCGCTGGTGCTGACGCTGTTCAGCTTCGTGCTGATCAACAACCTGTTCGGGATCATCCCGATCTTCCAGTTCCCGACGTTCTCGCACATCGGTTTCCCGATCGCGCTGTCGCTGCTGGTGGTCTACCCGGTGTACCACTACGTCGGGTTCAAGCGGCACGGCTTCGTGGGCTACCTCAAGCACGCGACCGTCCCGCCGGGCGCGCCAGGCCCGATCTACATCCTGCTGACGCCGATCGAGTTCCTGCAGAAGTTCGTCCTCAACCCGCTCACCCTGGCGGTCCGGGTGTTCGCCGCGATGTTCGCAGGCCACCTGATCCTGCTGGTGTTCACGCTCGCGGGCGAGTTCCTGCTGCTCCACGCGGGCGGGGTCTTCAAGCCCATCTCGCTGGTCTCGTGGGCGTTCGCCATCCTGATGACCTTCGTGGAAGCGCTGATCCAGGTGATCCAGGCGTATGTGTTCGCCGTGCTGTCGGCGAACTACATCGGCGCCGCGCTCGCCGAAGACCACTAGAAGAAAACGAACCGAAAAGCCCCCGATCCGCGTGGTAGCGGACCGAGTGAAAGGGAAACGCAAGTGAGCAACATCGTTCTTGCCCAGGCCGCCGAGACCGCTGTCAACCTCAACCCGGGTCTCGCCGCCATCGGCTACGGTCTGGGCGCGATCGGCCCGGGCATCGGTGTGGGTCTGATCTGGGCCGCCGTCATCAACGGCACCGCCCGTCAGCCGGAGGCCCAGGGCAAGCTCATGGGTATCGCCTGGACCACCTTCGTGCTTACCGAGGTGCTCGCCCTGATCGGTCTGGTCGTCTACTTCATCGCCTCCGCCGCCTGAGTTAACCGCTCACCGCTGAAGGAGTCGTTGTGGTGAAGACCCAGATCGTGCTGGCCGCGGAAGAGGCGCCGAACCCGGTGCTGCCGCATCTCAGCGAGATCATTCTCGGCCTGGTGGCCTTCCTGATCCTGCTGTGGCTGCTCAAGAAGTTCGCCGTGCCGCGCTTCGAGAAGATGTACGAAGAGCGCACGGCGGCCATCGAGGGTGGCATCGCCAAGGCGGAGAAGGCACAGGCCGAAGCCGAAGAGGCGCTCGCGAAGTACCAGGCACAGCTCAAGGACGCCTACTCCGAGGCCGCCAAGATCCGTGACGACGCTCGCCTCGAGGCGGAGCGGATCAAGGAGGAGCTGCGGGCCGAGGCCCAGGACGAGGCCGCCCGGATCATCGCCCAGGGCCACGCCGCGCTGCAGGCCCAGAAGGCACAGATCGTCACGGAGCTGCGCAACGAGCTGGGCCGCAACTCGATCGAGCTGGCGAGCCGGATCGTCGGGGAGCACCTCGAGGACGAGGTCCGTCGCCGTGGCACGGTCGACCGGTTCCTCGCCGAGCTCGGCAGCAGCGCCGGTAACGGAGCAGGAAAGTAGTCCAGATGACGCTGACGCTGCACGCCGCGAGCCGCGAAGCGCTCGCCTCCGCCGAGACCCGGCTCGCCGAGGTCAGCGGCGAGGCCGGCGCGGACTCGGCCGCCCTCGGCAACGAGCTGCTGGCCGTGGTCGACCTGCTCGGCAGGGAGATCGGGCTGCGCCGCGCGGTCGCCGACGCCTCGTCCGACCCGGAGGCCCGCACCCGGCTGGTCCGCGCGCTGCTGACCGGCAAGGTGTCCGAGCAGGCCCTGCGCGTGCTCGACGCCGTGGTCGCGGCCCGCTGGTCCAGCCCGCGGGAACTGGTCGACGGGGTCGAGTCGCTCGGCCGCAACGCGCTGCTCACCAGCGCGGAGAAGGCCGGGAAGCTCGACGCCGTCGAGGACCAGTTGTTCCGGATCGCCCGTATCGTGGTGAGCAACCCGGAGCTGGAGCAGACGCTGTCCGACCAGACGGCACCCGGTGACGCGAAGCGCAGGCTGGTGCGCGAGCTGCTGCAGAGCAAGGTGGACGACATCACCCTTGCCCTGGTGGAGCAGGTCGTGGGCCGGTCGGCGGGCCGCAGCGTCGGGTTCAACCTGGACCAGCTGGTCAAGCTGGCCGCGCAGCGCCGCGAGCGCTCGGTCGCGTACGTCACGAGCGCGAGCGAGCTGTCCGCGGAGCAGCGGGAGCGGCTGGCCGAGCAGCTGCGCCGGATCTACGGGCGGCCGATCGGGCTGCACGTCGAGGTCGACGCCCGCCTCGGTGGTGGGCTCGTCGTCCGGGTGGGCGACGAGGTCATCGACGGCAGCACCGCCGGCCGGATCGCCGAGCTGCGCAGGCAGCTGGCCTGACACCACACAAGACTTTGCACACCTGCAGGAACGAGAGAGCGGGAACGACATGGCGGAGCTGACGATCTCCTCGGACGAGATCCGTAGCGCGATCGAGAACTACGTCTCGAGTTACTCACCCGAAGTCAACCGGGAAGAGGTCGGCGTCGTCGTGGACACCGGCGACGGCGTTGCCCACGTCGAGGGTCTGCCCTCGACCATGGCCAACGAGCTGCTGGAGTTCCCCGGCGGGATCCTCGGCGTGGCCCAGAACCTGGAGCCGCGCCAGATCGGTGTCGTCATCCTCGGCAACTACGAGAAGATCGAGGAGGGTCAGGAGGTCAAGCGGACCGGCCAGATCCTCTCGATCCCGGTCGGCGAGGGCTTCCTGGGCCGCGTCATCGACCCGCTCGGCAAGCCGATCGACGGGCTCGGCGACATCGTTGCCGAGGACCGCCGCGCGCTCGAGCTGCAGGCCGCCTCGGTCGTGCAGCGCCAGCCGGTGTCCGAGCCGCTGCAGACCGGCATCACCGCGATCGACGCGATGACCCCGATCGGCCGCGGCCAGCGCCAGCTGATCATCGGTGACCGCAAGACCGGCAAGACCGCGGTCTGCGTCGACACGATCATCAACCAGAAGGCCAACTGGGCGACCGGCGACCCGAGCAAGCAGGTCCGCTGCATCTACGTCGCGGTGGGCCAGAAGGGCTCCACCATCGCCGGTGTCCGCAAGTCCCTCGAGGACGCGGGAGCGCTGGAGTACACCACCATCGTCGCGGCCCCCGCGTCGGACTCGGCCGGCTTCAAGTGGCTGGCCCCCTACACCGGTTCGGCGCTGGGCCAGCACTGGATGTACCAGGGCAAGCACGTCCTGATCGTGTTCGACGACCTGAGCAAGCAGGCCGACGCCTACCGCGCCCTGTCGCTGCTGCTGCGCCGCCCGCCGGGCCGCGAGGCGTTCCCCGGCGACGTCTTCTACTTGCACTCCCGGCTGCTCGAGCGCTGCGCGAAGCTGTCGGACGAGCTGGGTGGCGGCTCGCTGACCGGTCTGCCGGTCATCGAGACCAAGGCCAACGACATCTCGGCCTACATCCCCACCAACGTCATCTCGATCACCGACGGGCAGTGCTTCTTCCAGTCCGACCTGTTCAACTCGGGTCAGCGCCCCGCGGTCGACGTGACCACCTCGGTCTCCCGAGTCGGTGGTGACGCGCAGATCAAGGCGATGAAGACGGTGTCCGGTTCGCTGCGGATCGACCTGTCCCAGTACCAGGAGCTGCAGGCGTTCGCCGCCTTCGCCTCCGACCTGGACCCGACCTCGCGCGCCCAGCTGGACCGCGGTGCCCGCCTGTACGAGGTGCTCAAGCAGCCGCAGTACTCGCCGGTCCCAGTCGAGCAGCAGGTCGTCACCGTGTTCCTCGGCACCAAGGGGCACTTCGACGACGTGCCGGTGGAGGACGTGGCTCGCTTCAACACCGAGCTGCTGGAGAACATCCGCCACAAGCACGACGACATCCTCGCCGAGATCCGCGACAAGGGTAAGTGGACCGACGAGCTCGCCGAGCGCGTCGCCGCCGCGGCCGCCGAGTTCAAGAAGGGCTTCACCACCTCTTCCGGTGAGCAGCTCGTGAACGAGGCCGAGGCCGAGGCGATGGACGCCGACAAGGTCGGGCAGGAGACCGTCAAGGTCAACAAGCCCGCCCCGACGAAGTGACCGGATAGCTGATGGCGCAACTTCGCGAGCTCCGGGCAAAGATCCGGGCGACGAAATCGATCGGCAAGATCACCAAGGCGATGGAACTGATCGCCACCTCGCGGATCGGCCGTGCCCAGGCGCGGGTCGAGGCTTCGCGCCCGTACGCCGAGGAGATCACCAAGGTGCTCTCCGCGCTGGCGGGCGGGGCCGCGAGCCTCGACGACCCGTTCCTCGTCGAGCGGCCCAACCCCAAGCGGGCGGCCGTGCTGGTGGTGACCAGTGACAAGGGCCTGTGCGGTGGTTACAACACCAACGTGCTGCGGGCCACCGAGGAGCTGCTCTCGCTGCTGCGCTCCGAGGGCAAGGAGCCGCAGGTCTACGTCATCGGCGGCAAGGGCCTGAACTACTACCGGTTCCGCAACCGCGAGGTCGTCGACAGCTGGACCGGCTTCTCGGACCAGCCGCACTACGAGAACGCCGCCGCCGCGGGCGAGACGCTGACCAAGGCGTTCCTCGCCGGCGCGGACGACGACGCGAACGGGCCGGGCGAGGACGGCATCCTCGGCGTGGACGAGGTGCACATCGTGTACACCCAGTTCAAGTCGATGCTGACCCAGACCCCGGTCGCCAAGCGGATGGCGCCCCTCGAGGTCGAGTACACCGAGGAGGGCGCCGAGCCCGCCGCTGGCGAGATCCTCCCGGCGTACGAGTTCGAGCCCAGCGCGGACCGGCTGCTGTCGGCCCTGCTGCCGAAGTACATCAACACGCGGATCTTTTCGGCTCTGCTCGAGTCGGCCGCTTCCGAGCTGGCCGCCCGGCGCACCGCCATGAAGTCGGCGTCGGACAACGCCAGCGAGCTGGTGGAGACCTACACCCGGCTGGCGAACCAGGCGCGGCAGGCTCAGATCACGCAGGAGATCAGCGAAATCGTCGGTGGGGCCGATGCGCTCGCCGCTGTAGGAAGTGATGAGTAGATGACCACCACTGAAACCCGGACCAAGGGCCGGATCGTCTCGGTGACCGGCCCGGTCGTCGACGTGGAGTTCCCGCGCGGCGCCGTGCCCGAGCTGTTCAACGCGCTGAAGGTCGAGGTCGAGTTCGAGCAGCTGCGCAAGACGATCACCCTCGAGGTCGCGCAGCACCTCGGCGACAACCTCGTCCGCACGATCTCGCTGGCCCCGCAGGACGGTCTCGTCCGCGGCGCCGAGGTGATCGACACCGGCGCCCCGATCTCGGTGCCGGTCGGCGACGAGGTCAAGGGCCACGTCTACAACGCGCTCGGCGACTGCCTCGACCAGCCGGGCTACGGCGCGGACCTGGAGCGCTGGAGCATCCACCGCAAGCCCCCGGCGTTCGACCAGCTCGAGGGCAAGACCGAGATGCTGGAGACCGGCCTCAAGGTCATCGACCTGCTCACCCCGTACGTGCAGGGTGGCAAGATCGGCCTGTTCGGCGGCGCCGGCGTGGGCAAGACGGTGCTGATCAAGGAAATGATCACCCGTGTCGCCAAGAACTTCGGTGGCACCTCGGTGTTCGCCGGCGTCGGCGAGCGCACCCGTGAGGGCACCGACCTGTTCCTGGAGATGAGCGAGGACGGCGTCATCAACGACACCGCGCTCGTCTTCGGCCAGATGGACGAGCCGCCGGGCACCCGTATGCGGGTCGCGCTGTCCGCGCTGACGATGGCGGAGTACTTCCGCGACGTCAAGAACCAGGACGTGCTGCTGTTCATCGACAACATCTTCCGGTTCACCCAGGCCGGGTCCGAGGTGTCGACCCTGCTGGGCCGCATGCCGTCGGCCGTGGGTTACCAGCCGACGCTGGCCGACGAGATGGGTGAGCTGCAGGAGCGGATCACCTCGACCAAGGGCCGTTCGATCACCTCGATGCAGGCGATCTACGTGCCGGCGGACGACTACACCGACCCGGCCCCGGCCACCACGTTCGCCCACCTGGACGCCACCACCGAGCTTTCCCGGTCGGTGTTCCAGAAGGGCATCTTCCCGGCCGTGGACCCGCTGGCCTCCACGTCGACCATCCTCGACCCGGCCGTCGTCGGTGAGGACCACTACCGGGTGGCCTCCGAGGTCATCCGGATCCTGCAGAAGTACAAGGAGCTGCAGGACATCATCGCCATCCTCGGTATGGACGAGCTGTCCGAAGAGGACAAGCTGACCGTGCAGCGGGCCCGCCGCATCGAGCGGTTCCTGTCGCAGAACATGCTGGTCGCCGAAACCTTCACCGGCCAGCCGGGGTCGACCGTGCCGCGCGCGGAGACCGTCGAGGCGTTCGACAAGATCACCAAGGGTGAGTTCGACCACTACCCGGAGCAGGCGTTCCTGGGCATCGGTGGCCTCGAGGACCTCGAGAAGAAGTACAAGGAACTCACCGGCAAGTGATGTCGGGACGACGGCGGGGCGGGTGTCCTTTATGGACTCTCACCCCGCCGTTGTCGTAACCGGTCGCGAACCTATTAGACTGCGCTCATCGGCGCGGGAACGAAGGAGAACCACGTGGCTGAGATGACCGTCGAGCTTGTCGCCGTCGAACGCCGTCTCTGGTCCGGTCAGGCGACGTTCGTGGTCGCGCAGACCACTGAGGGTGAGATCGGCCTGATGCCGGGTCACGAGCCGGTACTCGGTCAGCTCGTCGAGGGTGGCGTCGTCAAGGTGACGACCACGGACGGTGAGACCGTCCGCGCCGCGGTCCACGGTGGCTTCCTGTCCGTGACCGCCGAGCGGGTGAGCATCCTCGCCGAGTCGGCCGAGCTCGCCGACGAGATCGACGTCGAGGCCGCCCGGTCCGCGCTGAGCGGTGAGGACGAGGCCGAGCGGGCCAGAGCAACCGCCCGGCTCCGCGCGGCCGGTCAGTCGGTCTGACCCGGCGACGAGCAGGAGCCGGCCGTGGAAATCACCCTCGTTGTCCTGGTCGTCCTGCTCGGTCTTGCCGTCGTCGCGTTCTGGTACAGCTTTCGCTGGGGACGGATGCGGCGGCAGGGCGGCGTGAGCGTCGCGTTGCGCTGGGACCCGGACAACGCCCGTGCGGGCTGGCACCTGGGTTTGGGGCGCTACGAGGGTGAGGTGTTCGCCTGGTACCGGGTGTGGAGCTTGCGCACCGGCCCGGACCGGGTGTTCGAACGTGAGACGTTGATGATCGCGGACCGCCGCGACCCGGTCGGCACCGAGGCGTACGCGGTGCCCTCGGACGCGACGGTCCTGCGCTGCGAGTCGGCCCTCCAGGAGCCCATCGAGATCGCGATGGGCCCGGACGCGCTGACCGGGTTCCTGTCCTGGCTGGAGTCCGCTCCGCCGGGCCGCCAGATCCCGCGCGCTTCTTGATCTAGCCCGGGGTGAACCGGCGCACCCATCGGCGTTGCCCCGGCGTTTCGACCGCGCGGGGGTGGTGGTGCTGCCGCGTCCAGGCAACAGCCTCAGCGGGGTCCACGCCGCTCAGAACGGCGAGGCAGGCGATGACCGTGCCGGTCCGCCCGACCCCACCCGCACAGGCGACCTCGACCGCCTCGCCGCCGCGTGCCCGCTCGTGCAGGGCGCGGATCTCCCGGACAGCGGCGTCCTCGTCGCGGGGCAGCCGGAAGTCCGGCCAGTCCAGCCAGGTGTGCGGCCACCCCAGATTGGCGTCGTGTTCGCGGCGCAGCCGCGCGGAGCCCAGGTAGAGGCCGAATTGGGGCGCCGGGCCGGTCGGCTGGGG
This sequence comes from Amycolatopsis sp. NPDC006131, assembly GCF_040614175.1. Lineage (NCBI taxonomy): Bacteria > Bacillati > Actinomycetota > Actinomycetes > Pseudonocardiales > Pseudonocardiaceae > Amycolatopsis > Amycolatopsis sp. NPDC006131. The sequence goes on along the minus strand of NZ_JBEXTX010000043.1, from coordinate 11,719 downwards.
GCGGCGCAGGCCGCGCCCGCGGACCCAGGACCCGTCCGGCAGCCGGATGCTGCCCGGCAGGGGTGCGTTGTCGCTCATGGCACGAACCTAGATCGCCGTGCGGGTGGCGGACATGAGGATGACCGCAGGCTCGCCGCGAATCGGACCGGTCAGGCCTCTCCGCCGGGCTTCCAGAGCACGTCGCCGTCCGGGTTGGCCAGCCGGGCCAGGATGAAGAGCAGGTCGGAGAGCCGGTTGAGGTACTTCACGGCCAGTACGTTCGTGCGGTCCGCGTCCGCCTCCACCAGCGCCCACCCGGCCCGCTCGGCCCGCCGGCTCACCGTGCGCGCCTGGTGCAGGAACGCCGCGCCCGGGGTGCCGCCCGGCAGGATGAACGACGTCAGCTTCGGCAGGCGCTCGTTGAACTCGTCGCACCAGCCTTCGAGCCGCTCGATGTAGGCCTCGGTGATGCGCAGCGGCGGGAACTCCGGATCGGGCACCACCGGCGAGCACAGGTCGGCGCCGACGTCGAACAGGTCGTTCTGCACGCGCCGCAGCACCACCGCGATCTCCTCGTCGAGGCCGCCCATCGCGAGCGCCAGCCCGACCACCGAGTTCGTCTCGTCGACGTCGGCGTAGGCCGCCAGCCGCGGGTCGGTCTTCGGCACGCGCGAGCCGTCGCCGAGCGCGGTCGTGCCGTTGTCGCCGACCCTGGTGTACACGCGGTTGATCCGTACCGGCATACCGAGAACCTTACGACTGCTCGAACAACCGCATGGCCTCCGGCGCTTCGAAACACACCGCGGAATCGATTCGCGCCCGCAGGTCCCGCACCAGCGCCCGGCCGCCGCGCCAGTCGCCCGGCCGCACGGTGATCGCCCCGCCGTGCGTGCCGAACAGGTGCAGGATCGGCAGCTGCCCGTCGGTGTGCTCGATGCCGACCCCGGCGAGGTCGTCGAACCGCACGACGGCCGCCGGTGACGGGTTCTGCCCGAAGTACGTGGACAGGCCTTCGTCGCCGACCACGAGCCGGTAGCCGCGCGGCGCGGTCGAACCGACCAGCGCCCGCTTCATCTCCCGGCCGGGCGGCGCGGGCAGCGGGCTGCCCGGCAGTTCCGGCAGGTCACGCGGCACGTGCCGCTCCGGCGCGCACAGCACCAGCCGTCCGGCCAGCTCGCGGGCCGCTGCCGCGACCGCGGCCGGGTCGAGCCCGGCCAGCACGCGCTGCTGGTGCTCCGCGGCCGACGGCCAGCCGGTCAGCTCGCTCATCGCCGCGTCGAACGCCCGGTAGACCGCGAAATCCCGCTCGGCGACCTCCTCGGCGAGCCCGGCCCGGTCGACGGCCAGTTCCTCGTCCGTCGGACCGCTGCGGCCCAGCTCGGCCAGCTCGGTGCGGATCGCGTCGACGACCCGGGCGGCCTGCTTGTCCGGCACGTCGGTGCCGAAGCCGAGGACGGCCCGGCGCGCGTCGACCATCTGGTGGTCGAAGGCGATGTCGTAGACCAGGCCCTCGAGGTGCCGCAGGCGGTCGGTGAGGCGGTGGATGAGGATGCCGGCCGCGCACGCGACCTCCGCGGTCCACTCGACCAGCGCGCAGCCCACGACGCCGTTGGGGATGCTCGTCTGCGCCGGGGTGGGCAGGTCGAACGGCTCGGCGGTCACCGGCTGCCGCGGCGGGCCCGGGGGCAGCGGGAGCTTCAGACCGGCCGGGGGAGGGCCGGACAGCACGAGCGCGGCGTTGCCGCGGTGGAACCAGCGCGCGCACCACTCGCGCGCCTGCTCGGGGCCGGCGTGAACGGCGGCCAGCTGGACGTTGCCGGTCAGGCCGAACGCCCGGTTGCCGAACCACAGGGCCGACGGCAGCCACGCGGTCACGCCCGGGCCGTCGTTGCCGCGCTCCTCGGCCAGCAGCACGCCGCGCTCCAGCCGCAGCGGCCCGGTGTCCAGGTCCGCCAGCGACTCGCACACGCGCCGCAGGTGCTCCGCCACGGTCTCCGGGCTGCTGGTGACGTCGAAACTGGTGTGCAGGACCTCGGTGGAGGCGTTGTTGTCGTATCGGCTCGTGCGCACGCGCCGCATCGCCAGGTGCTCGACGAGGTGCGTGATCCCGGTCTGCAGGAACGACTCGTGGGCGAGACCGACCCCGAACAGCAGGCTCGCGCTGAGCCTGCCCGGCTGGTCGGTCCAGAAGACCGGCACGCCGTCGATCTCGGCCCGGTGCACCTCGGGCAGGGACGGAGGCGCGGGCGGGGTCAACATTTCGCTCAAGGTTCCCCCAGTCGAGTGGGACGCACGGGCGCGTTATCGCCGCGAGGGAGCACAGTGTTTCACACGATAGTGCGAACTCGGTCGCCCTCTGTTATGTCCCGCCCCTCCGTTCGAGTGCCTGAACCGGAAGGCATGATGACGGCCATGAGCGAGCACTTCGACGTGCACGGTGGTGCGCGGCTGGTGGGCGAGGTCGAGGTCGTCGGAGCCAAGAACAGTGTTCTGAAGCTGATGGCGGCCGCACTCCTCGCCGAGGGCACCACCACCATCACCAACTGCCCGCAGATCCTGGACGTCCCGCTGATGGCGGACGTGCTGCGCAGCGTCGGGTGCGAGGTGGTCCTGGACGGCGACACCGCGAAGATCACGACCCCGTCCGAGCTGTCCCACCGGGCCGACTCGCCCGCGATGGGCAAGCTGCGTGCGTCCGTGTGCGTGCTCGGCCCGCTGGTCGGCCGTCTGAAGCAGGCCGTGGTCGCGTTGCCCGGCGGTGACGCGATCGGGTCCCGGCCGCTGGACATGCACCAGAACGGGCTGCGCGCGCTGGGCGCGACGAGCACCATCGAGCACGGGTGCGTCGTCGCCACCGCCGACCACCTCAAGGGCGCCCAGATCTGGCTGGACTTCCCGAGCGTGGGCGCGACCGAGAACATCCTGATGGCCGCGGTGCTGGCCGAGGGCACGACAGTGATTGACAACGCCGCGCGCGAGCCGGAGATTGTCGACATCTGCGTGATGCTGAACCAGATGGGCGCGAAGATCGAGGGCGCCGGGACGTCGACGCTGACCGTGCACGGCGTCACCGAGCTGCACCCCACCGAGCACCGCGTGATCGGCGACCGGATCGTGGGCGCGACGTGGGCCTTCGCGGCCGCGATGACCCGCGGTGACCTGACGGTGAAGGGCGTCAACCCGCACCACCTGGACCTGGTGCTGGAGAAGCTGCGGATGGCCGGCGCGGAGATCACGACGTTCGACGAGAGCGGTTTCCGGGTGGTGCAGCACGACCGGCCCAAGGCGGTCGACTTCGTGACGCTGCCCTACCCGGGGTTCGCCACGGACCTGCAGCCGTTCGCCGTCGCGTTGTCCGCGGTGTCCGAGGGCACCTCGATGATCACGGAGAACGTGTACGAGGCGCGGTTCCGGTTCATCGAGGAGATGGTGCGCCTGGGCGCCGACGCCCGCACGGACGGCCACCACGCGGTGGTCCGCGGGGTCGAGAAGCTGTCCTCCGCGCCGGTCTGGGCGTCCGACATCCGGGCGGGCGCGGGCCTGGTGCTGGCCGGCCTGTGCGCCGACGGGGTCACCGAGATCTGGGACGTGTTCCACATCGACCGCGGATACCCGTACTTCGTCGAGAACCTGAACCGGCTGGGCGCGCGCGTGGAGCGGGTCGTCGGCGCGGCGGAGCGCTGCTGACCGCGCTGCCCGGATGGCTGGCGCTGCCGCCGGAAGGGCTGACACACGAGGAGCACCAGGCGCTGCCCGAGGAAGTGCGCGCCCGGCTCGAAATCGTCGACGGCGCTGTGGTGGTGCGGCCCGCGCCGCCGAGGGCGCACGAGCAGGTCGTGCGCAACCTCGTGTCCGTGCTGACCGCGGCTCGCCCCGTGGGCTACGAGGTCGACACCGGCGTCGGCCTCGCAGGCCGGATCTGGTGGTGCACGACTCGCCGGACCGGGCGGCTCCGGCGCCGGAGCACTGCCTGCTGGTCGCCGAGGTGGTGTCCCGGGATTCGCTGGCCGCGGACCGCACGAGCAAGCCGGCCCACTACGCGGCCACGGGTGTCCCGCACTTCTGGCGGATCGAGGGCCTGGACCGGGGGGAGATCGCGCTCTTCCGCTACCGCCTCGACCCCACCACTCGTGTCTACGCCTCTGCGGGTGTGGACACCGGCAAGGTCAGCCTCCACGACCCGTTCCCCGTCACGATCGACCTCGCCGCGCTGCTCTGACTCACTCCGCGGCCAGGCCGACGCCGAAGCCGATCAGCGCCGTGCCGGTCACCGCGTCCATCGCGCGGCGGACGCGTCGCCGGTTCAGCCAGCCCTTCGCCCAGCGGACCAGGAACAGCAGCGTCAGCTGCCACACCGTGCCGACCACCAGCACCGTGTACGCCAGCAGCAGCGCCTCGCCCGCGCCGGTCGTCGCCGGGTCCAGGAACTGCGGCAGCACCGACAGGTAGAACGCCATCACCTTCGGGTTGGTGATGTTCGACAGGAACCCCTCGCGGAACCGCCGCAGCCCGCTCGCCCGGCGCCGGTCCAGCTCGTCCAGCGCGTCGTAGTTCCCGCGCCACGCGCCGCGCAGCGCCTGGAACCCCAGCCAGCACAGGTAGGCGACCCCGGCCCACCGCACGGTCTCGAACAGCGGGCGCACCTGCACGATCAGCGTGCCCAGCCCGAGCCCGACCGCGGTGGCCTGCACCAGGTTGCCCAGCGCGATGCCGGAGCAGGTGAACAACCCGCCCCGCGCGCCGCCGGCCAGCGCGTTCTTCAGCACGACCATCGTGTCCGGACCCGGCACCACCGCGATCAGCAGGGCGAACACCAGGTAACTCGCGTACAGGCTCCACGTCACACCCACGAGGCTAACTCGGCCGTCATGATGGGGTCAGGCTGATTTCGCACCCAGTGAGATGCGTCCTTGCGGGGCTGCGCGCGAAGTTACCGACGAGTACGCTCTGTGTGTCGTTCATCTGGAGGTGCACCGATGCCCTACCCCACGGATCGCGAGCGGGACCGCCCCTGGGTCATGCGCACCTACGCTGGACATTCGTCCGCGGCGGCCTCGAACGAGCTGTACCGCCGCAACCTCGCCAAGGGCCAGACCGGCCTGTCGGTGGCCTTCGACCTGCCGACCCAGACCGGCTACGACCCGGACCATCCGCTGGCCAAGGGCGAGGTGGGCAAGGTGGGCGTCCCCATCTCGCACATCGGCGACATGCGCCGCCTGTTCACCGGCATCCCGCTGGCCGAGGCCAACACCTCGATGACGATCAACGCGCCGGCCATGTGGCTGCTCGCGCTCTACGTCACCGTCGCGCAGGAGCAGGCCGACGCCGAGGGCCGCGACCGGGCCGAGGTGCTCGCCAAGCTCACCGGCACCACGCAGAACGACATCATCAAGGAGTACCTGTCCCGCGGGACCTACATCTTCCCGCCTGCGCCGAGCCTGCGCCTGATCACCGACGTGATCGCCTGGACGGTGCACCACATCCCGAAGTGGAACCCGATCAACATCTGCAGCTACCACCTGCAGGAGGCGGGCGCGACCCCGACGCAGGAGGTCGCCTACGCGTTGTCCACCGCGATCGCGGTGCTCGACGCCGTGCGCGACTCCGGCCAGGTCGAGCCCGCCGACATGGCCAAGGTCGTCGGCCGCATCTCGTTCTTCGTCAACGCCGGGGTCCGGTTCGTCGAAGAGATGTGCAAGATGCGCGCGTTCACCCGGCTCTGGGACGAGATCACGCGCGAACGCTACGGGGTCGAGGACCCGAAGGCGCGCCGCCTTCGCTACGGCGTGCAGGTCAACTCGCTCGGCCTGACCGAGGCGCAGCCGGAGAACAACGTCCAGCGGATCGTGCTGGAGATGCTCGGCGTCGCCCTGTCGCGGGACGCCCGTGCCCGCGCGATCCAGCTGCCTGCCTGGAACGAGGCGCTCGGCCTGCCGCGGCCGTGGGACCAGCAGTGGGCGCTGCGCATGCAGCAGGTGCTCGCCTACGAGACGGACCTGCTGGAGTACGAGGACATCTTCGCGGGCTCGCACGTCATCGAGTCCAAAGTGGACGAGATCGTGGCCGGGGCGCGCGCGGAGATCGAGCAGGTGACCGACCTCGGCGGCGCGGTGGCCGCGGTGGAAAGCGGTTACATGAAGTCGCAGCTGGTGGCCTCGCTGGCCGAGTACCGGCGCGAGGTGGAGTCCGGCGGGCGCGTCATCGTCGGGGTCAACAAGTTCGACACCACCGAGCCCAGCCCGCTGCAGGCCGAGGGCGCCAAGGCGATCGAGACCGTCGACCCGGCGGTGGAGAAGCAGGCCGTCGCGGCGCTGGAGGAGTGGCGCCAGCAGCGCGACCAGGCCGCGGTCGACGCGGCGCTGGCGCGGCTGCGCGAGGTCGCGAAGACGTCGGAGAACCTGTTCGACGCCACGCTCGCGTGCGCGGCGGCCGGCGTGACCACCGGCGAGTGGGCCGGCGCGCTGCGCGAGGAGTTCGGCGAGTACCGGGCGCCGACCGGCGTGTCGGCGGCGGCCATGTCGGGCGACGCCGCGGAGCTGTCCCGGGTGCGCGACCGCGTGCGGGCGACCGGCGAGGAGCTGGGCGAGAAGCTGCGGATCCTGGTCGGCAAGCCGGGCCTGGACGGGCACTCCAACGGCGCCGAGCAGGTCGCGGTGCGGGCCCGTGACGTCGGGTTCGAGGTCGTCTACCAGGGCATCCGGCTCACCCCGGAGCAGATCGTGGCCGCCGCGGTGCAGGAGGGCGTGCACGTCGTCGGCCTGTCGGTGCTGTCCGGCTCGCACCTCGAGGTCGTGCCGCAGGTCGTCGACGGACTGCGGGCGGCGGGCGCCGGGGACATCCCGGTGATCGTCGGCGGGATCATCCCGCCCGAGGACGCGCGGCTGCTCACCGAGCGCGGGATCGCCCGGGTGTTCACGCCCAAGGACTACGAGCTGACCGAGATCATGGACGAAATCGTTTCGGTGGTGCGGGAACGCCACGAGTTGCCGCAGGACTGAGCCAGTTCTGTCACTTTCCGTGCGCATCGTCCACACTCAACGTTGATCTCTTTCCGATAACAGCGAGTGGCGATCTCGTTGCTTCTTTTGACCCCATCGGACGCACCGCCTACGTTCGGTGAACCGGCGGAACCGAATAAGGGGTGCGACGAAAATGACGCACGGTCAGTGGACACGACGGGATTTCTTCCGGCGATCGGCGGTCGTCGGCGCAGCGGCTGTGGCGGGACCGACGTTGTTGGCAGCCTGCCAGAGCACCGAAAGCGGGGACACCCTCGAATCGGCGAGAAGCGCCAAGACGATCAGGATCGGCATCGCCAACGAGGCGCCCTACGGTTTCGCCGACACCTCCGGGAACACCACCGGTGAAGCGCCGGAAGTGGCCCGCGCCGTGTGCAAGGCCCTCGGGATCGACACCGTGCAGGCCAACGTCGTGCCGTTCGACCAGCTGATTCCCGCCCTGAACGCGAAACAGTTCGACATCGTCGCGGCGGGCATGAACATCACTCCGACGCGCTGCAACGCGGCGTTGTTCTCGGATCCGGACTACTCGGCGCTGACCGCGTTGCTCGTGCCCAGCGGCAATCCGCAGGGTGTCAACACCCTCGCCGACGTCGCCGCCAAGAAGGTCAAGGTCGCGGTGCTCTCCGCCGCGGTGGAAAAGGGTTTCGCCACTTCCGCCGGGGTTTCCGAGGACCAGATCGAAACGCTGGACACGCAGGACAACATGTTGCGCGCGGTGACCGCGGGCCGCGTGTACTGCGCCGCCCTCACCGACATCTCGCTCAAGTGGCTGGTGAAGCAGAACCCGAACTCCGGTGTCGAGGTGACGCCCGGCTTCCAGCCCACCGAGAACGGCCAGCCGGTGCAGACCGCGGGCGGGTTCGTGTTCCGCAAGGACGACACCTCGCTCCGCGACGCGTTCAACCAGCAGCTGAAGACCTTGCACGACAACGGGGAGTGGCTGCGCATCGTGACGCCGTTCGGGTTCGACCAGAGCAACCTGCCCAAGGCCGACCTGACCACCGACAAGCTCTGCGCGGCCTGACGCTCGAGTCCAGGGGCGCGTCGTGTCGGACTCGACATCCAACATCATCTCGACCATCCTCAGTGGACTCGGCGCGACGGTCACGGCCGCGGCGGGCGGCATCGCGCTGACCATCGTCCTGTCGTTCATCGCCGGGCTCGCGATGCTGTCGCGGTCCCGGACGGTGCGGTTCGTCAGCCGGGTCTACGTCGAGGGCTTCCGCGGCACGTCGGAAGTCGTGCAGCTGTTCTGGCTGTACTTCGTGCTCCCGGCGCTGGTCGGGTTCAAACTGGTCCCGCTGTTCGCCGGCATCATCGTGCTCGGGCTGAACCACGGCGCGTACGGAGCCGAGATCGTGCGTGGCGCGGTGCAGTCGGTGCCGCGCGCGCAGCGTGAAGGCGCGGTGGCGCTGTCGTTCAGCCCGGCGCAGCGCATGTTCCGGGTGATCCTGCCGCAGGCGGTGGTGGAGATGCTGCCGCCGTTCAACAACCTCTTCATCCAGCTGATGAAGAGCACGGCGCTGCTGTACTTCATCTCGGCCGGGGAGATCACCGAGAAGGGCGAGCTGCTGCGACCGCTCTACGGCAGCCAGCTCGTGCTGATCTACGGCGTGGAGCTGTTGTGCTACCTGGCGATCGCGGTGGTCATCACGATGGTCATGCGCCTGCTGGAACGGGTGCTCGCCAAGCGGCTCGGGCGTGAGCCGCCGCCGCGGGAGAAGGCGTTCGCCAAGGCGGGGGTGGTCACCTGATGGACTGGGACTGGGACTACTTCTGGGACTCCGTCCCGGTGCTGCTGGAGGGGTTGCTGGTCACCGTCGAGCTGACGGTGCTCGGCTCGCTGGTCGCCTACGTGCTGGGGCTGGTGTTCGCCCTGGTGCGGCGCGCGCGGATCCCGGTGCTGAGCCAGGCGATGTACCTGTTCATCGAGCTGGTGCGCAGCACGCCGCTGCTGATCCAGGTGTTCATCGTCTTCTACCTGCTGTGGCCGGCACTGGGCATCACGCCGTCGGCGTTCCTGACCGGCGTGATCGCGCTGGGCATCCACTACGCGACCTACACCTCCGAGGTGTACCGCGCCGGCATCGACGCCGTCCCGAAAGGACAGTGGGAGGCCGCGACCGCGCTGAGCATCCCGCGCACCCGCGTGTGGACCGGCATCGTGCTGCCGCAGGCCGTGCCGCGGGTGCTGCCCGCGCTCGGCAACTACATGATCTCGATGTTCAAGGAAACACCGCTGTTGCTGGCGATCGGCGTGCTGGACGTGCTGAACCGCGCCAAGGAGCAGGGCGCGGAGACCTTCCGGGTGATCGAGCCCTACACCCTGGCCGGCATCCTGTTCCTGCTCGTGAGTTACCCGTCGTCGATCCTCGTGCGAAGGTTGGAACGCCGTGTCGGACAGCTCTGAGATGATCCGGTTCGAGGGGGTCGTGAAGAAGTTCGGCGACCACGTGGTGTTGCGGGAGCTGGACTTCTCGGTGCGGCCAGGGGAGTTCGTGACGCTGATCGGGCCGAGCGGTTCGGGCAAGACCACGATCCTGCGGCTGCTGATGACCCTGGAGCAGGTGAACGCCGGGCGCATCTACGTCGGCGGCGAATGCCTGTCGCACATCGACAAGGGCGGCCGCATGGTGCCGGCGGGGGAGAAGCACCAGCGGCGCATGCGCAGGCGGATCGGCATGGTGTTCCAGCAGTTCAACCTGTTCCCCAACATGAAGGTGCTGCAGAACGTCACCGAGGCCCCGATCCGCGCGCTCGGCCTGTCCCGCCAGGAGGCCGAGCAGCGCGGCCGGGAGCTGCTGGAGATGGTCGGGCTGAGCGAGAAGGCCGACGCCCACCCCTCGCAGCTGTCCGGCGGTCAGCAGCAGCGGGTGGCGATCGCCCGCGCGCTGGCGATGCGGCCCGAGGTGCTGCTGCTGGACGAGGTGACGTCGGCGCTCGACCCCGAGCTGGTGGCCGGCGTGTTGAAGGTGCTGAAGGACATCGCGTCGACCACGGACATCACGTTCCTCTGCGTCACGCACGAAATGCAGTTCGCGCGGGACGTGTCGGACCGGGTGCTGATGTTCGACCACGGCCAGATCATCGAGGACGCGCCGCCGGAGAAGCTGTTCACCGACCCGGACCACCAACGGACGCGGGAGTTCCTGCAAGCGGTGCTCGATCGCGGCTGAGCCGGACCAGCGCGGCGGACCGGACGGCGATCACGGCGAGCTCCGCCGCGCTCCACAGCACGAGCCAGATCACCAGCGCGGGTGAGTAGTAGGCGGTCTGCCACCAGGTCGTGTCGCGGCCGCCGAACAGCCCGCCCACCAGCTCGGCCAGCGCCACCAGCGCGACGAGCGGGATCAGCCGGGGCACCAGTCCCCGCACCACCCGCCACCGGGTGGCGCGTGCCGCCCACCGGCGGGCGCGGAGCGCGGCGCGGATGCCGAGGCCGACGCTGAGCAGCGTCAGCGCGGCCAGGACGAGGTCGACGACGAGCCGCGTCGAGGGCGGGGCCGGTGGCCGCTGACCGTGCAGGATCGCGGCGATGCCTTCGGTGAGCTGCGAGGTTCCCTCGTTGCCGAGCGAGACGCCGCTGTCCACCATCACCGCGATGCCGTAACCGTCGGGCAGCATCAGCGCGCCCGCCGTGTAGGTGAACCAAATTCCGGTGTGGCTGACCCGGCCCTGGTCGTCGGTCTGCCAGCCCATGGCGTAGTTCTCGCGCGCGGCGGTGTGCATGAGCGCGAGACCCTCGGCGGAGACGAGGCCGCCCCCGGTGCGCTGGACGGCGAGCCAGCGGGCCATGTCCTCGGCGGTGGTGATCACCCCGTCCGAGCCGGCGACGAAGCGGTCCGGTTCGGACACCGCGGGGGTGAGCCCGTAGGCGTAGAGGTGTCCGCGGTGGACGGTGGCGGGCAGGTCGCGGGGTGTCCGCGTGATGGCGGTCGTCGAGCGCATCCCCGCCGGTTCGAAGACGTGCTGCCGCAGGTAGTTGCCGAAGGCCTGGCCGCTGACGACCTCGACGAGCCGCGCCGCGAGGTGGAAGTTGGTGTTGGTGTAGTGGTACTCGGCGCCGGGATCGCTCGCCAGCGTCGCCTGGCGGGCGCGCTGCACGGCGCCGGCCAGGTCGTCCGGCTGCGGGAGGCTCTTCTCCGGCAGGGTCCCGTCGGTGAGGCCGGAGGTCTGGTTGAGCAGGTGCCGCACGGTGATCGCGCCGCCGCGCGGGTCGGCGAGGCGGAACTCCGGCAGGTAGGTGGCGACGGGGACGTCCAGGTCGAGCCTGCCGCTCTCGGCCAGCTGCACCACGGCCAGCGCGGTGAAGGCCTTCGACACCGACGCGATCGGCATCGGGGTCGTCGCCGTCGCGGTGCCGTAGCCGTGCAGGTGCACGACTTCGGTGTCCTTGGTGATCGCCACCGCGACCCCGGGATACCCGGCGGTCTCGGCGAAGTCGGCGACGTAGGAGTCGATCGAGGACGGTTCTTGGTCAGCTGTCGCCGTACCGGGGATCAGGGCGACGACCGCGGCCACCGCCGCGCACACGCGTTTCACGGGAGCCAAGGTAGGAACCGGGCGGGTGTCCGCACAGGATGCGGACGGCAGGGAAGGACCCCGACTTTCGTCATGGGTTCACCATAAGATTGTTGATGTTCAGGACGGGATGTTCTGGATGCCCAGGGCGATGGGGTGTGGCTGATGGGTTCTTGCCCCGTTGGGTGGCTTCCGAG
>NZ_JBEXTX010000042.1:0-58517 GCF_040614175.1 Amycolatopsis sp. NPDC006131 | reverse complement strand
CAAAACATCATCGCAGCGGCGACCGCGGCCTACGAGAAGTTCGCGGCAAGTCGACCGGACCAGGAAACGCGGGTGACGGTAGGTAACGCGGTGCGATTCCTCGTGGCTGACCTGACCTCGGCAGCGGAGTATGCGGCAGGAAAGGGGAACTGATGCAGATCGACGCGATCAACCGGCGCGCTCGGGAACGGTACGGCAGCTTCGTGGTCGCGATGGACCTGGTGCTGGAAGCGCTGGAGGACCTGACCGGCCTGATCGAGAAGGTCGACGACAAGCACGCTGGGTCCGGCTGGACCGTCGCTACTCAGGACGAACTCAAGGGCTACCGCACTCAAGCCACCGATGAGCTGGAGCGCCTCCGGACGGCGGCCAAGAAGTACGAGACCGAGCTGGTCTCGCGCGATTGGAGGGTCTGAGCAATGGCAGGGCATCAGGTGGACCGGGCGCTGGATGCGGTGGACGCCGCGATGCGGCAGCTCCGGCAGGCGATCAAGGGCATTCCGGTGCGACGGGAGGGCTTCAAGGGCCACCACGACCGCATGGCCAAAGCCGTCGCCAAGCTGACCGTCTCGCTCTCCGACTCCCGCTCCGCGATCAAGGACTGACCGAACAGCAACCGCCGCAGGACCGGCCTGACCACCTCGACACGGGTGGCCGGGCCGGTCCTTTCGTTTCTCGGAAGGAACATCATGGCTTCGGAATTCTCCAAGCGCACCAAGGGCGCAGAGGTCAAGGCCGCCGCCTGGCTCGGCCGGCACCCCGGCAGCGTCCTTACCCCCGCTGCCGTCACCACTGCCGGGCTCGAACTGGGCTGGACCGCCACTGGCGGCATCCTCGGCGGCACCGCGGCGGGTCTGTGTGCGTGGTATCGCGCGCATCCGGACAGCTTCGACCGGTTCGCCGCACCACGGATGCGGGCGTGGCGTCGCCGGTGGATCACTTATCTGGGGCCACGCTGGCGCAACGCCCTGATCGCCTGCGACCTGTTCACCACCAACCGCAAGACCGGTGAACTTCACGTGCCCCGGCTGGTTCGCATTCGCTCCTACTCCCCGAGCGTGGACACCCTCTACGTCAAGCTCCACCCCGGGCAGCATCTCCGGCAGTTCGAGGCCAAGCTTCCCGAGTTGACCGAGGCGCTCAAGGTCGAGCGGATCGCGATCGAGCGGGTCAAGCCCCGGGTGATCGCGCTGGTGGTCGAGCGGTCGGAGCCGTTCACCGAGGTCATCGAGGCCCCGGAGATGGTCTACGACTCCGACGCGATCGAGCTGACCAACCTCTACGTCGGCGAGACCGAGTACGGCGGCGACTGGCGGTTGTCCGCGCTGGGGCAGCACCTGTTCGTCGCGGGCGCGACCGGGGCGGGCAAGAATTCGGTGGTCAACGCCCTACTCCGCGGGCTGGCACCGCTGATCCGGGACGGCGCGGTCAGGCTGTGGATCTGCGATCCCAAGCAGATGGAGTTCGCGAAGCTCGCCGGCATCGCCTACCGCTACGCCTGCGAGGAGGGCGACTGCGCGGAGCTGGTCGAGGAGTACGTGGCTGACATGCAGACCACTCAACGCAGCCTGGCTGACCAGGGCAAGCGCAAGATCGCGCCCTCCTCGGTCACGCCGCTGAACCTGCTGATCCTCGACGAGATGGGCGCACTGCTCGCCTATGGCGACGCCTCCGCCGCCCGCGGCCTGAAACGGCAACTCGCCCTTGTCGGCTCTCAGGGCCGTGCAACCGGGCACTCGATGGTCGGACTGGTGCAGGAACCCACTAAGGACACCGTGCCGGTGCGAGACCTGTTCACCACCCGGGTGTGCCTGCGGGTCACGTCCGCGGCACACGTGGACATGGTGCTCGGCGAGAACGCCCGCCTTCGCGGTGCGCTGGCCGATGAGATCCCGAACGCCCCGGAAACGTCGGGGATCGGCTACGTCATCAGGCAGCGCTCCCGCGTCCCCATGCGCGTGCGCGCTGCCTACGTCGATGACCGCGAACTGGACGAGCTGGTCGAGTTCGTGCGGGCCGGATGGCGCGGTGCTGAGCTGCGGGTGGTGGCCTGATGCTGACCCTGCGGTTCGTGTGGTCCTGGACCAAAATGACCGGCCTCGCCTTCCTCGCCCTGCTCATCGAGCGGGCGGTGATCCACAGCTTCTGGGGCTTCGCCCTCGCCGCCGCTATCACGCTCGTGACCTGGGCCGTGATCACCGTCGGGCTGTACCGGGAGTGGCGGGCACACGGCACCGGCTACCGGCACGAAGTCAACGAATGGCTCACCGGTCGACCGGACCGGAGGCCGTGATGGAGGACGAGTCCGGGCTATTCACCGCACCTGCCGCCGGTACTCCTGCTTCCTCCCGGCTGTGTCCGCCGCCGCGGCCGCGTAAGCACTCAAAGTCAGTCATCACCCCGGCGCTGGCTCAGGACGTTTTGGCCGAGGTTCAGGACGGCCGCTACGGGCTGCTCGATGACTCCGACCGGGTGGTGCTGTTCGAGGACACCGACCGCGTACGCATCGCCACCGACGAAGACACCGTGCACGCGCTCATGCAGAGCCGCTACGTCGAACGTAGTCCAGCCCGCGACACGGTCTCCTGCCTGCACGGTGTCGTCCGGCGTCCGGTGTCCCCGCTGCGGCTCACGCGGCAGGGACGGAACCTGCTCTCCCGCTGGTCCGCGCTCAAACCCTATTAACGGAAGGAGAAAGCCGTGTCCAAGGTGGACACCCTGCGGGGAACCGGCACTCGGCTGGTGGACGTGGTGCGGGTGTTGGTTACCGTGGTGCTGGGCGGAATCGGCGCGGCTGCCGGGTTCACCCACACCCACGACTGGGCCGTCCACCACGGACAAACCGGCTGGCTCGCCTGGGCCGACGCCGTGGTCATCGAGGGCATCGCCATCGTGGCCGGGTTCGAGGTCCGCCGCGACCACCAACGTGGCAACACCCGGTTTCTCACCTTCCCGATGGTCGTCCTGGTGGCCGGGTTCGGGATTCAGATGACCGCCCAGGTCGCCCTGGCCGAACCGACCCCTGGCGGCTGGCTGCTCGCCGCGATGCCCGCTCTGGGCTTCCTGGTGGTGGTGAAGCTCCTCATGCGCCGCGCACCTGCGGACGCCGCGCCTGAAACCCCGGCGGCACCGGCCACGTCCACATCACCGGCTCCGCCCCCGGCATCTGGACTGGAGCGGGGTTCGACGCTGGCGAAACTGCCGGCCGGAGTCCGCGACACCGTTACCCGCACCACCGAGACCGCGCACGCCGCGGGCCGCCACGTCACCGCCGATGACCTCGCTGCCGCAGTGAAACTTCCCGACGCGATGGTCACCGCCCTGCTCGACGAGCTGAACACCCGCGTCAACCACCACCCCGTCACCACATGACCAGGGGCTTCCGGGGGCGCACTGTTTGGCCCCCGAAAGCCACAAGATCACTACCCCACCCGCTCGGCGCTAACCGCGCCACGCACCACGAAGGGCGGGCCACCGGCACCAACCGCCGCGCTGGCCCGCCCTTTCTCACGCCTGCACGTCCCCTTGGAGGCTGTCCATGCCCCTCGCATCCCTCAACCTCGACCTCGCCGCCCGCATCCAGCAGCGGCTCACCGCCCCCGACTACCGGCGCTGGCGGGCACGGGTCGAGGCCACCGGCGGATGCCTCAAACCTGTCCACCTCTCCGGCTACCGCAAGCTCATCGACCGCGCCACCGGCACCGTGCTCGACCGGCACGCCGGGACGATCTACGCCCCCTGCGGCAACCGCCGCGCCTCGGTCTGCCCGGCCTGCTCCGACTGCTACGCCGGAGACGCCTTCCAGCTCATCCGCGCCGGAGTCGCCGGAGGCAAGACCATTCCCGCCGCCGTGGCCGACAAGCCGCGCCTGTTCGTCACCCTGACCGCTCCCAGTTTCGGCGCGGTGCACACCCGGCCGACAACCCGGCACGGCAAGCCGCGGCCGTGCTCGTGCGGCACCTTCCACCACCCCGACGACCCGCGCCTGGGCACCGCGATCGACCCCGACGCCTACGACTACCGCGGCGCGGTGCTCTGGCAGGGCCACGCCGGGGAACTGTGGCACCGCTTCACCATCCGGCTGCGCCGCGAACTCGCCACCGCCGCCGGGCTCCGGGTCAAGGACTTCCCGCAGCACGCCCGGCTGTCCTACGCCAAGGTCGCCGAATACCAGCGCCGCGGGCTCGTCCACTTCCACGCCGTCATCCGCCTCGACGGCCCCGAGGGACCGCACGACCCGGCCCCGGACTGGGCCGACACCGACCTGCTCGAGCACGCCGTCCGCGCCGCCGCCCAGACCGCGCAGGTCACCAAGACCCTCGACCTCGACGGCCGAACCGAAGAGCACACCTTCACCTGGGGCCAGCAACTCGACGTCCGGGTGATCCACCGGCCCGGTGAGGTCGAGGACGGGCACGGCAACCTCAGCGATCAGGCGCTGGCCGGCTACATCGCTAAGTACGCCACCAAGGGCACCTCCACCAGCGAGACCCCCGACCGGCGGGTGCATTCCGAACGCCACATCGAGCACCTCAACGTGCACCCCCATCACAAGCGGATGATCCGCGCAGCCTGGCAACTCGGCGGCAACGAAGCCCTCACGTTCCTGCGCCGCTGGGCACACATGCTCGGCTTCCGCGGCCACTTCCTGACCAAGAGCCAGCGCTACTCGCTCACCTTCACCCAGCTCCGCGGCGACCGCCGCACCTTCCAGCACCACGCGGCGCTGGAAGCCCTCGGCGTCGAACCCGGCTCCGTCGTCGTGATCAACCACTGGAATTACACCGGCAACGGCCACGCCGACGACGCAGAACGCGAACTCGCCGAAGCCATCTACCAGCGCAAACGCAACAACCGTGCGACCAAAAAGGAGGACCAGCCATGACCCGCAAGCTCCTGTCCATCGAGGACTTGTCCGACTACCTCGGCATCCCCAAAGGCACCCTCTACCAGTGGCGCAGCAAGGGCTACGGCCCGGATGGCATCCGCATGGGCAAGTACGTCCGCTACCGCCAGGAGGACGTGGACGCCTGGATCGAGCAGCAGGGAGCCGCGTGATGGGCCGGCCACCGCTGCCGCTCGGCACTTGGGGCAAAATTCGGACCTACAAGATCGGCGACCGCACCTGGCGCGCCATCGCCAACTACAAGGACTTCGACGGCGTGACCCGGCCGGTCGAACGAGTCGGCGAGACCAAGGCCAAGGCGGCGAACAACCTGCTGGAAGCGTTGCGGGACCGCGCACGGCGCTCATCGGACGGCGAGATCAAGCGTGAGACGAAGGTGCACGTTGCCGCGGAGATGTGGCTCCGGGACGTCGACGAGTCGGACAAGGCGGCTCGGACGAAGCGCGAGTATCGCGATACATGGAACCGCTACCTCCGGGATGCCATCGGCGAGCTGCGGGTCGGGGACGTGCGTGTCTCGACCGTCAACCGGGTAATCACGACGGTCCGCGACCGGCACGGCAGGGGAGCGGCATCCCACACCAAGGTCGTCTTGTCGGGGATCTTCGCGCTCGTGGTCCGACACGACGCCCTGGACAAGAACCCCGTGCGGGAGATCGAGAGCCTGGGCAAGAAGAACCGCAAGAAGGAACGCCTGGTCAACGACAAGACCATCAGCCGCGTTCTCGGCGTCTTCCACGTTTCCGAGGAGGCGCAACGCTGGGATCTCGTGGACATCGTCGACGTCCTGTCCGGTCTCGGTTGCCGGATAGGCGAGCTGCTGGCGCTCGACTGGAGGACGTCGATCGACTTCGAGGCCGGCACCGTTCGCTTCCACGGCACGGTCATCCGCGTGACCGGCAAGGGGTTGTTCGTCCAGGACCACACCAAGAGCCGGGCAGGCATGCGGACCGTCCGCCCGCCTACTTGGGTCTTCGACATCCTCAAGCGGCGTTACGCGGAGTCGGATTCGCCGTGGGTGTTTCCCTCGGCGACCGGCACACTGCGGGACCCGGACAACACCCGATCTCGGATCCGTGCCGTAGTAGCGGGGACGCCGTTCAAGGGGCTGCACCCGCACGACTTCCGGCACTACGTGGCGGGCGTGCTCGACTCAGCGGGCCTGACCGCGCGAGAGATCGCCGACTACCTGGGCCATGAGCGGATCAGCACGACCCAGGAGGACTACATGGAGCGCGGGGTCGTGGGGGAGAGCGCTGGCCCCGCCTTGGCGGTTCGTCCCCCTGCCGAGAAGCCCAAAAACGAGGGTTAAGCATGGGGAGGCGCAGCACAAAGCCCCTGGTCAATGGCTCTACCAGGGGCTTTGTGCCCCCGGCAGGATTCGAACCTGCGACACCCGCTTTAGGAGAGCGGTGCTCTATCCCCTGAGCTACGAGGGCTGGCGGTCCCAGACTAGCGGGTTCGTCAGTCGGCCATGAGCGTGACCTATGCCTCGCACTGGAGCGGGCACCGATCAACCGACGAAAGGCGCAACCGCCCCGGGTGATCAGCGTATCGACGTCGGCGCTACCAGTGGGTAACCTTCCGTGACCGGGACGCGGAAACCCCGCTCCACCGACCGTTCGGAGGGCTTAGGTTGATCAAGCTCATGTTCGCTGACGACGAGGATCTCGTGCGCTCCAGCCTGCGCGGCATGATGGCGGGCGCGCCGGACATCGAGGTGGTCGGTGAGGCGAACGACGGGCGCTCGGCAGTGGAAACCGCCCGTCGGTTGCACCCGGACGTCGTCCTGCTCGACATCAAGATGCGCGCCCCCGACGACGGCATCCGCGCCCTCCGCGCGATCCTCGAACTGCCCAGCCCGCCCGCCGCCGCGATGCTGACCACCTTCGACATGGACGAGTACGTCAGCCTGGCCCTCCGGCTCGGCGCGAACGGCTTCCTGCTCAAGGACATCGAGCCCGCCGCTCTGCTGCGCGCGGTCCGCGACCTCGCGCGTGGTGGCGCCGTCCTCGATCCGGGCGTCGCGGCGCGGATGGTGCGCGCCCACCGCGAAGGGCAACGCGCCGCGCAGCCCGCGCGCAAGTTGCTCGCCTCACTTTCCGACCGCGAGCGCGAAGTGGTCGGTCTCATCGGTCAGGGCCTGTCCAACGCCGAGATCGGCGGCAAACTCCACCTGTCCGAGGCCACCGTCAAGGGCTACGTCTCCGCGGTCCTGTCCAAGATCGGCGCCGCGAACCGCGTCCAGGCCGCCCTGCTCGCCTACCGCGGCGGGCTGCTGGACCAGTGACTTCTTAGGCGGGTCTCAGCACCGTCCGCAACACTGTCTACATGCGCATTCTCGTTGTCGACGACGATCGGGCCGTCCGGGAGTCGCTCCGCCGGTCGCTGGAGTTCAACGGCTACCAGGTGGAGCTCGCCGGCGATGGCGCCCAGGCGCTGGAGCGCGTCATCGCCGACCGGCCGGACGCCATGATCCTCGACGTCATGATGCCCAGACTCGACGGGCTGGAGGTGGCCCGCCGCCTGCGCAGCACCGGCGACGACCTGCCGATCCTCGTGCTCACCGCCCGGGACACGGTCTCCGACCGCGTCTCCGGCCTGGACGCGGGCGCCGACGACTACCTCCCGAAGCCCTTCGCGCTGGAGGAGCTCCTCGCCCGCCTCCGCGCGCTCCTGCGCCGCGCCTCCCGCGAGGCCCAGACGCCGCCGGACGCCGAGAAACTCACCTTCGCCGACCTGACCCTCGACCCGGGCACCCGCGAGGTCCGCCGCGGCGAGCGCGACATCAGCCTCACCCGCACCGAGTTCGCGCTGCTCGAACTGTTCATGTCGTACCCGAAGCACGTGCTGACTCGCGGCCGCATCCTCGAGGAGGTGTGGGGCTACGACTTCCCGACCTCGGGCAACGCGCTGGAGGTCTACGTCGGCTACCTGCGCCGCAAAACCGAGGCCGGTGGCGAGCCGCGCCTGATCCACACCGTCCGCGGCGTCGGGTACGTCCTCCGGGAAACCCCGCCGTGAGCCATGTCGTGACCGAACCGGTGCCCGTGATCCGCGTCGACAACGGAGGCGGCCCCGCCCCCCGGAGGGTGTCGCTGCGGGCACGCGTCACGCTGCTGGCCGCGGCGTGCGTGGCGGGGGTGCTGGCGCTGGTCTCGCTCGGCGCCTACATCACGGTCTACAACAACCTGTACCAGCAGGTCGACGACGAGCTGATCCAGCAGGCGAACAGCGTGATCAACGACCCGCAGGTCGTGCAGACCGGTGGCCTGCGCATCCCCACCTACATCACGCGGCTGGTCGACGTGCGGTTCGACCTGATCGTCGCCGACGGCTCGTCCGCGTTCGAGTCGGAGCCGTCGATGCGGCCGCCGATCGGGCTGGACGAGCGCGAGGTCGCCAGCGGCCAGAAGCCGTCGTCGATCCGCACCGACCAGAACACCGACTCGCGCGTGCTCGCCGTGCCCTACCGCTACCAGCCGGGCGTGGCGCTCGTCCTGTCACAACCACTCGACGCGACCAAACAGACCCTGCGTGAGCTGGCAGTGGTCCTCGCGCTGATCGGCGGTGGCGGGATCGTGGTAGCCGCGCTCGCCGGCACGGCCGTGGCCCGCACGGGGCTGCGGCCGGTGGAACGGCTGACGTCGGCGACCGAGCACATCGCCCGGACCGGCGACCTGCGCCCGATCCCGATCAGCGGCGACGACGAGCTGGCCCGGCTGACGCACAGCTTCAACACGATGCTCGGCGCCGTAGCCGAGTCGCAGGACCGGCAGCGGCAGCTCGTCGCCGACGCAGGCCACGAGCTGCGCACGCCGCTGACCTCCTTGCGCACCAACCTGGAGCTGCTGCTGTCCGCCAGCCGCTCCGGGGCACCGACGCTGTCGGAGAAGGACCGCGCGGAGATCGAGACCGACATCAAGGCGCAGCTGGACGAGCTGACCCAGCTCATCGGCGACCTCGTCGAGCTGGCCCGCCAGGACGAGCCGCGCACCGCGTTCGAACGCGTCGAGATGGTCGAGGTCGTGGAACGCGCGCTCGACCGCGCCCGCCGCCGGGCCGGGGAGATCGAGTTCGACGTCGCGCTCCAGCCGTGGCACGTCATCGGCGACGCCGGCGCCCTCGAACGCGCGGTGCTGAACCTGCTGGACAACGCGGTCAAGTTCTCGCCGCCGCACTCGCGCGTCGGCGTGCGGATGTACCCGCTCGGCGACGGCACCGCGGTCATCGAGGTGGCCGACTCCGGGCCGGGCATCGCCGACGAGGACCTGCCGCGCGTGTTCGACCGCTTCTACCGCTCGTCCGAGGCCCGCACCCTGCCCGGCTCCGGCCTCGGGCTGGCGATCGTCAAACAGGCCGCCGAACGCCACGGCGGCACCGCGTACGCCGGCCGCGCCCCGGAGGGCGGCGCCCTGCTGAGCCTGCGCCTGCCCGGGATGCCCGGCTGAACCACAACCTCCTGTGCGTGTTGATTCGTGTAGGATTTTGTGTAGTTGGTGGGCGATAGGAGCGATGGTGCTGGCGCGTCAGCGGCAGGCGATGATCCTCGAAGAGGCGCGGCGGAACGGCGCGGTGCGCGTGAGCGACCTGGTCGGCAGGCTCGGCGTGTCCGACATGACCATCCGCCGCGACCTGGACGTGCTCGCCGGCCGCGGTCTGGTGGAGAAGGTGTACGGCGGCGCGACCGCCGTCCTCGGCCCCAGCACCGAGGAGCCCGGGTTCGAGGCCAAGTCGGTGCGGCAGCGGGCGCAGAAGGAGGCCATCGCGAGCCGCGCGGCCGAGCTGGTCCAGCCGGGCACCGCGATCGGCCTGTCCGCGGGCACCACCACGTGGACGCTCGCCCGCGCGCTGGACGGAGTGCCGGGGCTGACGATCGTCACCAACTCGATCCAGGTCGCCGATGTGCTGCGCGCGTCGTCCGCGCCGGACCGCACGGTCGTGCTCACCGGCGGCGTCCGCACGCCGTCCGACGCGCTGGTCGGCCCCGTCGCCGTGCACAGCCTGCGCCGCCTGCACCTCGACCAGGTGTTCCTCGGCGTGCACGGGATGGCCGAGGGGGCGGGCTTCACCACGCCGAACCTGACCGAGAGCGAGACCGACCGCGCGCTGGTCGAGTCCGGGCGGCGGCTGGTCGTGCTCGCCGACTCGTCCAAGTGGGGCGTCGTCGGCATCTCCACCATCGCCGAACTGGACGAGGCGCACGTCGTGGTGACCGACGACGGCCTTGGCGAGGCGGCGCGCACCGTCTTGGCAGAGCATGTGGGTGACCTCGAGGTCGCACCCGTCAACGACGACACGGAGGAAGAGTGAGGCGGACCCTTCGCCACCTTGCCGACGGCAGGGAGATCATCTACTTCGACGAGGGCGAGAACACGCCGCCCCGCACGGCGGAGGACACGCGCGACCTGCCGGCGGTGGCCGCCAGCTCGGAGATCCGCCTCGACCCGCTGACCGGCGAGTGGGTCGCGATGGCCGCGCACCGGCAGACCCGCACCTACAAGCCGCCTGCCGACCTGTGCCCGCTGTGCCCGAGCAAGCCGGGCAAGCCGAGCGAGATCCCCGAGGCCGACTACGACGTCGTCGTGTTCGAGAACCGCTTCCCCTCCTTCGAGGAGGGCGCCACCGGCGAGTCGTCCACACTGGACGGTCTGGGTCTCGTGCGGACCGCGCCGGGCAAGGGACGCTGCGAGGTCGTCTGCTTCACCAGTGACCACAACGGATCCTTCGCGGGGCTGAGCCCGTCCCGCGTGCGCACGGTCGTCGACGCCTGGGCGGACCGGACGGCCGCGCTGTCCGAGATCGACGGGCTGGAGCAGGTCTTCCCGTTCGAGAACCGGGGCGAGGAGATCGGCGTGACGCTGCACCACCCGCACGGCCAGATCTACGGCTACCCGTTCGTCACGCCGAAGACGCGTCGCATGCTCGACGTGGCCCGCGCATACCAGGAGGAGCACGGCCGCCCGGTGCTCGGCGACGTGCTGGCCGCCGAGCGCAAGGCCGGGACGCGCGTGATCGCGGAGGGGCAGTACTGGACCGCGTTCGTCCCGCCCGCGGCGCGGTGGCCGGTGCACGTGCAGGTCGTGCCGCACCGCCAGGTGCCCGACATCCCGGCGCTGACCGCCGCCGAGCGGGACGACTTCGCCGAGGTCTACCTCGACGTGCTGCGCCGCTGCGACGGGCTCTACAACCGGCCGCTGCCCTACATCGCCGGCTGGCACCAGGCGCCCGTCCGGATCGACCGCGAGCTGGGCTGGCTGCACCTCGAACTGTTCTCGATCCTGCGCGCGCCGGACAAGCTGAAGTACCTGGCCGGGTCTGAATCGGGCGAGGCGGTGTGGATCAACGACGCCACGCCGGAGCAGATCGCGGAACGTCTCCGCGCGGTGGGCTGAGTCCGGCGGCATACTCATGCGTGACCCTCAGGCTGGGCTCAGCCCGCTCTCAGGACCGACACGCATGGTAGGGACATGACCGAGAACGACCCCAGCGCACCGCACGACGGCGGTGCCCAGCGGGAGCCCGGCGCGCAGCAGTCGCCGGAGGACGCGAAGACGCCACCGCGCGGAACGCCGCTCGGCTCGGGGCCGCAGCAGCAGCCGAGTCCGTGGTCGGCGCAGGGAGCCGCGCAGCAGCAGTCGCACGCCGCCCAGCCGGGGCAGGCCGGGGGGCACGAGCAGAGCGCGTACGCGCAGACGGGGCAGCAGCCGGCCGGGCAGGGGACCGGGCCGCAGCAGGCGGGGCAGTCCGCCGGCGGGTACCCGTGGACGCCGCCGGGCGCGCAGCAGCAGTCGCCGTACGCGACCGCGACGATGCCCGCGCCGGCCGTGCCGCAGCAGCGTCGTGGCCCGGGCAAGCTCGTGGCCGGGGTCGCCGTGCTGGCGTTGATCGTCGGGGGCGGAGCGGGTGCCGCCGGGGGGTACCTGACCGCGCAGAACAGCGGGAGCGGCGCGTCGTACAACGCGCTCGACCAGCCGGTGCCGGCGCAGCAGACGGCGACCGCGCCGGAGGGTTCGGTCGAGGCGGTGGCGCAGAAGCTGTCGCCGAGCGTGGTGGAGCTGCAGGTGTCCGGCCGGAGCGGGCAGGGTGAGGGCTCCGGGTTCGTGTTGTCCACGGACGGCTACATCCTGACCAACAACCACGTCGTCGAGGTCGCCGCGGAGGGCGGGTCGATCCAGGCGGTGTTCCAGGACGGCACCAAGGCGGCCGCGTCGATCGTCGGCCGCGACCCGACGACGGACATCGCGGTCGTGAAGGTCGACGGGGTGAAGAACCTGACGCCGGTGGCGCTCGGCAACTCCGACGACCTGAACGTGGGCCAGTCGGTGGTGGCGATCGGGTCGCCGTTCGAGCTGGCCGGGACGGTCACCTCAGGCATCGTGAGCGCGCTGCACCGCCCGGTGCGGGCCGGTGGCAGCGAGGGCGACCAGACGACCGTGATGAGCGCGATCCAAACCGACGCGGCGATCAACCCGGGCAACTCGGGTGGCCCGCTGGCGAACCTGTCGGGCCAGGTGATTGGCATCAACTCGGCCATCTACAGCCCGCAGTCGAGCGGAATGGGCCAGACGGAGGCCACGAACGCCGGCATCGGTTTCGCGATCCCGATCAACCAGGCGCGGCGCACGGCCCAGGAGATCATCGACACCGGAAAGGCGACGCAGACGTTCATCGGGGCGAACGTCAGCGACGCGCAGCAGGGTGGCGCGCAGATCGCCGGCGTGCAGTCCGGCAGCCCGGCCGAGCAGGCGGGTCTGAAGCAGGGCGACGTCGTGACGAAGGTCGAAGACCTGGTCATCAACGACGCGGACGGCCTCATCGCGGCCGTGCGAACCCGCGCTCCGGGTGACAAGGTGACCTTCACGCTGAGCGATGGCCGCACGGTGCAGGTCACGCTGGGCGGCCAACCGGTGCCGACGAACTGAGTGCTGCCGGCTGCTTGAGGGGCGCTCGGCGACTCGGGTGGCTGGGCTGAGGAGTTGGCCGCTCCCGCGCGAGCGGGCGGACGAGGGCTCGGTCGGCCAGGTGGCCGGAGGTTGGGCGGGCCGGGGTGGTGGCCAACCCGAGGTGGCCGGCTCGGACGGCGCGCGTGGTGGGGCTTTTGGGATCGGCTGCTC
This sequence comes from Amycolatopsis sp. NPDC006131, assembly GCF_040614175.1. Taxonomy (NCBI): domain Bacteria; kingdom Bacillati; phylum Actinomycetota; class Actinomycetes; order Pseudonocardiales; family Pseudonocardiaceae; genus Amycolatopsis; species Amycolatopsis sp. NPDC006131. The sequence continues at coordinate 45,494 of NZ_JBEXTX010000042.1, read as the reverse complement.
GGGCGGCTGGGGTTGATGGGTTTCGGCCGCTCGGGGCGGTCGGAGGGAATGAACAGGCGCTCGGCCGCTCGGGGCGGCCGAGACCACTTGACCGGCTCTCACGGGGTTGAGCCGGTATCCAAGCCGCGTGCGACTGGATGTTTTCCGGTCGCGCGCGGTTTCTCTTTGCGCTTGTCGCGGGATGGGGCGCAGAAGCTGACCAAGCCGGGGTCGCCCTGGGGGCTGCGGCGACCAGTCGCGGGAAATTGTCTACTTCGGACGGCGGCTTGGTGCGGAAGGCAACCGGCCGCGGGCCGGGTCGGGGAGCGTCGCGGCTGCGTCGGAGGCGTTCGGGCGGGACGGCGCGGTCGTGCGTGCCCGGCCTACCTCTCAGTAGTGGCGACGTGCTCGTCGAAGGTCGGTAACAACCGGATACCGTGTGCTCATGGAACGCAGTGCACAGCGGCTGGGCCGCGCGCTCGTGGTGATCGTGGACGACCGCGCGGCGCACGGCGAGCATGAGGACACCTCGGGCCCCCTGGTTCAGGAGCTGCTGGAGGAAGCCGGCTTCATCGTGGACGGCGTGGTGCTGGTGCACGCCGACACCGTGGCGATCCGCAACGCGCTCAACACCGCCGTCATCGGTGGTGTGGACCTCGTCATCACCGTCGGCGGCACCGGGGTGTCGCCGCGCGACGTCACCCCGGACGCGACGATCGGCGTGCTCGACCGGCCCATCCCCGGCATCGGCGAGGCCCTGCGCTCCTCCGGGCTCGCCGCAGGCGCGGTCGACGCCGGCATCTCGCGTGGCCTGGTCGGCGTGTCCGGCAGCACCCTGGTGGTCAACCTCGCCGGCTCCCGCGCCGCGGTGCGCGACGGCATGGCGACGTTGTCCTCGCTCGTGCCGTACGTGATCGACCAGCTCTCCGGGCTCGACGAGTCCTGATGCCCGGGGAGGACCGGGAGCGCAAGCCTCCCCGCGACCGGCGCAAGCTGGACGAGATCTTCGGGGAGGTCCTCCCGGAAACAACGTCCGACGAGCGCGAGCCGGAACGCCCGGCCCGCGACGAGGACGCCTGGTACCGCGAGAACCGGCCGCCCCACCACGGCGGTTAGGCCGGGGAGAGGGTTCTCCAAGGGGCAGTGGTCAGCCCAGCGGGCGGCGGCAGCTGGTTGCCGACGATGTGCGGCCTTGACCGGCTACCGGTCAGAACCAGGCTGCCCGCGGTGCCGTACTAAGGCGCCGGTAGGTGCCTTGTGGGGCCGTGTGCTGTTGCCCCAGGGGCCACCTGGGTGTCGGCTCGTGCCTGCGCTTGCGTCGGGCGTGCGCGCATCGGGTTGGGCCTGGAGCCTGGCCAGCGGGTCGGGCTCGCGGCGACGGGCTGCACGTGCCCGACGCCGGCTCGGCGGGCTTCGGCTCACTGCCTGCTCCGGGACCGGAGCCCCGGAGCACGAGCGAGCCTCAGTCGCGGCTTTCGGCGCGGCTGCCGACCTGGCCGTTGGAGCCGCTCTGCTGGCGCAGCAGGTCGCGGATCTCCGTCAGCAGCTCGACGTCCGTCGGCTCGGACGGGCCCTCCTCCTGGCCGCGCTTGCGGCGCTCCTGGATCTTCTTCATCGGCAGGACCAGCAGGAAGTAGACCACCGCGGCCACGATCACGAAGTTGATCGCCGCGTTGATCACGCCTCCGAAGTCGAGGAACGTGGAGTCGTTGTCGCGCAGGACGTTGAACCCCAGGCCCTTCGCGGCGTCCGAACCGCCGATCGCGTTGATCAGCGGCTTGATCAGCCCGTTGGTGAAGGCCGTGACGATCGCGGTGAACGCCGTCCCGATGACGACCGCGACCGCCAGCTCGATGACGTTGCCGCGCATCAGGAAGTCTTTGAAGCCCTTCAGCATGTGCACTCCTCTCGTCCGGAAACGGCTAACGGAGGGTAACGGCTACCGGGTTCCGGAGTGACATCGCGGCCACCTCCCTGGCCGTCTCCTCGGGCAACGAGAGGACGACGAGCGGCCCGTCCCGCGCGCTCGCGAGACGTCCGGCCGCGGCGGGCGGCGGCCGCACCGACACCACGCTCGCCATGCTGGCCAGCACTTTCCTGCCTGCCACGGACTCGTCGAAGGTGATCACGTCGACCCGCATTCCGGGGGTCAGCAACTCGGCCACACCGGTGTCCGCGAGGCGGACCGGGACCGCGGCAAGGGCAAGATCACCCGTGAAGGGGACGGGTGCGGAGGGTGGCGGCGGCGCGGCCCGCGGCTGGGCCGCGTCCGGGCGTGCGGCCAGCACGGCCGCGGTGATCAGCAGGCCGGCGGCGACCAGCTTGCGCAGCCGGTGCCATCGGCGGCCGCCGAAGCGGGGCCGGAGCCGGTTCCAACGGGCACGCGGATCGAAGCGCATGGCGAAGCACCCCCAGTCGTCGAGCGCGACGGCGGAGTGCCGTCGACGAGATCGACGCTAGGGGTGCTGACACCCGGCGGAAAAGACGCGGATCTGGCAGCTGTGGATAACTGGGTACTTGTGGATAACTCGGCCGTCAGGAAGCCGCGGCCGCGGTTGTCGTCGTACCGCTCGACGAGGATGACGAAGAGGCGGAGCTGCTCTTGCTCTCGCTGGAAGAGCTCGACGAGGAGGAGGTGGACGACTTCGACGACGAGGACGAAGACGACGAGCGCGAGTCGGTCCGGTAGAAGCCGGAGCCCTTGAAGATCACGCCGACCGCTCCGTAGAGCTTGCGCAGCGGGCCGGTGCACTCCGGGCACTCGGTCAGGCTGGCTTCGGAGAACGACTGCACGGCCTCGAAACGGTGGCCGCACTCCTTGCAGGCGTACTGGTACGTGGGCACAGGTGCTCCTTCGCGCATTGGCACTCGATCCGCAAGAGTGCTAACGCAATTGTGCTGGAGACCATTCCCCCAGCGCAAACAAGGGTTGGTCACAGTGGCAGCCGGACGTGCCCGCGACCGGGGGTGAGCGCCCCGGTCATGAGCACGTCGTGGTCCTCCGCGGGCAGCTGTTCGACCAGCTCAGCGTCCCGGACGACGGCCACCAGGTCGGCGCCGGGCGCGGCGTGCGCGAGGGACCGGTCGTAGAACCCGGCGCCCCGCCCGAGCCGCACGCCGCGGTGGTCGACGGCCAGAGCGGGCAGCAGGACCAGCCCGGCGCCGGCCAGCGCGTCCGGGCCGAGGAGCCGGCCGGTCGGCTCGAGGATGCGCCGCAGCCGTCCCGCGCGCAGGCTCCCGGTGCCCGTGTACTCGGCCCAGTCCAGCGGCCCGGGCTCGGCGGGAATCGCCGGGAGCAGCACCCGCGCGCCGCGCTCGCGCAGCACGTCGAGCAGGCCGATCGAGCCCGGCTCGGAGCCGAACGGGACGTAGCAGCACACGGTGTCCGGGAGTGACATCGCGGACACCGCGCGGACCAGCGCGGCGGCCTCGGCGACCCGTTGCTGCACGGAGACGGCCGCGCGGGCGGCCGACAGCTTCGCGCGCCACTCGGCCTTCGTCACCTCGTCATTGCGCTGCGCACCCATGTACGCAGGTTAGGCTTGGCGCCTATGACGGGCGCCTTCGACAACCACTCGTTCCGAACCGCAATCGTCCCGGCCGCGGGCCTGGGCACCCGGTTCCTGCCGACGACGAAAGCGGTACCCAAGGAGCTGCTCCCGGTGGTGGACACCCCGGGGATCGAGATCGTCGCGAGCGAAGCCGCACAGGCCGGGGCGAAACGCCTGGTGATCGTCACCTCGCCGGGCAAGGAGTCCGTGGTCAGCTACTTCCGGCCGTCGCCCGAGCTGGAGGCCAACCTCGAGCGCAAGGGCAAGTCCGCGCTGCTGGAGAAGGTCCGCCGCGGGCCGGAGCTGATCGACGTCGAGGTCGCGATCCAGGAGGAGGCGCTGGGCCTCGGGCACGCGGTGGCCCAGGCCGAGCCGAACCTGACCGACGAGGACGAGGCCGTCGCGGTGCTGCTGCCCGACGACCTGGTGCTGCCTGCCGGCGTGCTCTCGAAGATGTCCGAGGTGCGCGCCAAGCACGGCGGCAGCGTGCTGTGCGCGTTCGACATCCCGAAGGAGCAGATCTCGCCCTACGGCGTGTTCGACGTCACGGACACCGGCGACGCCGACGTCAAGCGGGTGCACGGCATGGTCGAGAAGCCCTCGCCGGAGGAAGCGCCGTCCACCTACGCCGCGGCCGGCCGCTACCTCCTCGACCGGGCGATCTTCGACGCCCTGCGTCGCATCGAGCCGGGCGCGGGTGGTGAACTGCAGCTCACCGATGCCGTCGCGCTGCTGATCGAGGAGGGCCACCCCGTGCACATCGTGGTCCACCGGGGCGGGCGGCACGACCTCGGCAACCCGGGCGGCTTCCTCAAGGCCGCCGTCGACTTCGCCCTCGACGACCCGGACTACGGGCCCGAGCTGCGCAACTGGCTGACCGAACGACTCGGGACCGATCGCTGATGACCGACCCCACCCCGGAGCCCGACCAGGCCGAGCAGGACCTCCGCTCGGTCGACGAGCAGATCGCCCGCGTCCTGCAGGCCGCGGTGCGCCCGCGACCCGTCCGCGTCGCGATCTCCGAAGCGCAGGGCCTGCTCTGCGCCGAGGAGGTCGTGGCCGAGCACGCGCTGCCCGGCTTCGACCAGGCCGCCGTCGACGGTTACGCGGTGCGCAGCGTGGACGTGCGCGCCGACGGCGAGGAGCCCGTCCAGCTCCCGGTGGTGGGGGAGATCCCGGCCGGCTCACGGCAGCCCCGGCGGCTGCAGCCCGGGCAGGCCGTCCGGGTCGCCACCGGGGCGCCGCTGCCGACCCTCGCCGACGCCGTCGTGCCGACCGCCTTCACCGACGGCCACCCCGCCAAGGTGACGATCCACCGCTCGGTGCCGTCCGCGGCCTACGTCCGGCGGACCGGCGAGGACGTGCAGATCGGCGACGTGGCCGTCCGCCAGGGCGACACGATCGGCGCGGCGCAGGTGGGCCTGCTCGCGGCGGTCGGCCGCTCGAAAGTGCTGGTCTACCCGCGGCCGCGGGTGTCGATCGTGTCGGTGGGCGACGAGCTGGTCGACATCGACCGCACCCCGACGACCGGCCAGGTCTACGACGTCAACTCCTACGCGCTGGCGGCCGCCGCGCGCGACGCGGGCGCCGAGGTCAGCCGCGTCGGGATCGTGCCGAGCGACCCGAAACGGTTGCGTGAGGTCGTCGAGGGCAGGCTGCTGATGTCCGAGGTCGTCGTGGTCGCGGGCGGCGCGGGCGGCACCGCCGGCGACGAGGTGCAGGCGGCCCTGTCCGACCTCGGTGAGATCGACATGACCCGCGTCGGCATGCACCCGGGGTCCGCGCAGGGCTTCGGGCGGCTCGGCCCGGACTCGGTGCCGACCTTCCTGATCCCGGCGAACCCGATGAGCGCGCTGGTCGTGTTCGAGGTGCTGATCCGGCCGCTGATCCGCGCCGCCCGCGGCACCCGCAACCCGCACCGCCGCACGGTGAGCGCGCGGCTGCTGTCGCCGGTGTCCTCGACCAAGGGCCGGCGCGGTTATCTGCGCGGGCAGCTGCTGCGTGATGAGAGCACCGGCGAGTACCTGGTGCAGCCGCTCGGCACGTCCGGCGCGCACCTGCTCGCGTCACTGGCCGAGGCGAACTGCCTGGTCAACGTGGACGAGGACCTCACCGAGGTGCCCGCGGGCGAGCAGGTCAAGGTGACCTTCCTGGCGCAGCGGGGTTAGAACTGTCCGGTGCAGCCAGCAGCGTATGACCTGGAGTCCCGCCACCCAGGGTGGCCGGCCCGGCTGGGCCCGATCCGGGTGGCGGCCGGTGACGTCGCGGTGCGGCCGATCCGCCTGCGCGACGCGGGCGACTGGAGCCGGATCCGGCTGCGCGACCAGGAGCACCTCGAGCCGTGGGAGCCGACCGGGCCGGGGCCGTGGCGCGACCGGAACAGCTACTGGTCCTGGCCCGCGCAGTGGACGGCGCTGCGGTCGCTCGCCCGGCGTGGCCAGTGCCTGCCGTACACGATCACCCTGGACGGTGAGTTCGCCGGCCAGATCACTGTCGGTAACGTGATCCGGGCCTCACTGCGCTCGGCGTGGGTCGGCTACTGGGTGTCCTCCTCCGTGGTGAAGGGTGGGGTCGCCACGGCGGCAGTCGCGCTGGTCGTGGACCACGCGTTCAGCTCCGCCGGCCTGCACCGCATCGAGGCGACCGTGCGGCCGGAGAACACCGCGAGCATCAAAGTGCTGACCAAGGCGGGGTTCCGGCAGGAAGGCCTGTTCAAGCGGTACCTGGACGTGGCGGGCGACTGGCGGGACCACTACTGCTACGCGATGACGGTCGAGGAGAGCGGACCGGGGCTGGTGGCGCGCCTGGTCGCCGCCGGACGCGCCGAATACCTGTGACCGGGTCCGTTACCTAACGGCGAGTTTTTCACCGGATGGCGTGACCCTTTTTCTGCTTCCGAGCGGCGTGGCTCCGTCCCATCTGTTACTCCTGTGACTAGCGTGACGACATGTAGCAGTGAACGGGGGAGGTGAGAGGGGATTGCCCAGCTCGCTGATCATCGTCGCCTTGGCCGCGGCCTGGCTCGTCGTGCTCGTGCCCATGGTCGCCCGCAAGCGCCAGGCGGTCACGCAGACGGCCGACGCCGAACTGGCCGCCCGCGTGGTCCGCAGTGGCGGCGGCGCAGACGACGTGGAGGAGGAGTTCGCGATGTCCGAAACCACCCAGCAGGTCGCTGAGGCCGACGACCGCGTCGACTACGACGACGTCGAAGAGTACGAAGAGGAGCCGGCGCGCCGGTACGAGCCGGTGTCCGACCGCCGCTACCGCCCCGGTCGCGGCGGGTTCGACCCGGAGGCCGCGGAGATCGCCGCGCGCGCCAAGTACGCGTTCCGCCAGCGGGTCGTCCTCTGCCTGTTCCTGCTCGCGGTCGTCACGGCCGCCGGAGCCGGGTTCCTGACCTCGTCGCTGTGGTGGCTGCACGGCGCGGTCGACCTCGTCCTGGTGGGCTACCTCGCCTACCTGCGCCGGCAGGTGCGCATCGAGGCCGAGATCCGCCAGCGCCGCATGGCCCGGCTCGGCTCCCGCCCCGCGGCGCGCCCCGCCCGCCGCGAGCGCCCCGCCGAGGAGTTCGACGTCGTCGAGCCGCCGCGCGAGGTGCCCGGCGTCGAGCGCCGCCCCTCGCCCGCGTCGCGCCTCCGCGGCCGCGCGGTGGTCGTCGACCTCGAGGACGAAGACCCCGCGTTCCACGACCTGGACGACCCGGACCAGCTCCCGTTCCGGCGCGCGGTCGGAGAGTAGACCCCCTCGCCGACCGCCTCCGGGCACTTGCTATGCTTCTGGAGCTTCCTTCGGGAAGTCCAGTAAGGGGCTGTAGCGCAGTTGGTAGCGCGTCTCGTTCGCATCGAGAAGGTCAGGGGTTCGATTCCCCTCAGCTCCACCCTAGGGGTCTTACTAGAACAAGTGCCTGAATGAAGGCCACGAAGTAGGACCGCGACGCCTGAAGGCGAGCAAGGACCACCCGCAATGCGGGTGGTCCTTTCGTTTGTGTTCTCCGCGCTGGTTGCTGCGGTCCGCTGATCTTGGATGGCGTGCAGCTCGCCGAAGGGCTCACGGAGCTCACCGTCTGTGATCTTGTCGTCCTCGATGTAGAGGGCGTGGAAGATCGCCTGGTTGAGTAGGCGCCGCTGTTGGTCGTTGCAGCGTCGGTACAGCTGGTCGGGCTGTTCGAGGAGGGCAAGGCCAGCGTTGACGAGCTGGGCGCTGTCGGTGAGGTCGGCGTTGGCTGTTTCCAGGCGCTCCTCCAGCCGGCGGCGCTCGCGTGCGATGTCGCGCAGCTTCTCCTTGACCTTGGTCCGAGGCAGCGTGCTGTCGGCAGCGAGGTCGATCAAGTTCTCCTCCTTCGTGTCGAGTTCCTTGAGCTGTGCGGTGATCTGCTTGCGCAGCAGGCGGGCGGACTTTTCCTGCTCGCCGAGCACAGCATCGATCTGGTCGCGCATGTCAGCGATGAACGGCTGGCTGAAGCGAATCGCGGAGTAGTGGCGCTCAACCGCGTCCTCGACGAGCGTGACGTTGACGTGAGGTGCTTGGCACAGCCCCTTCTGCCTGCCGCGGCAGAAGAAGTACAGGTACTCCGCGCCCTTCGAGTTGATGGTCCGTTGAATGATCATCCGCCGCTTGATGCCGTCGCGTTGGCAGCGTCCACAGAAGAGCGATCCCTTGAGGAAGTGGTGATGCACGCGACGGCGTTCTTGTGCCGTCATGCGCGAGTCGAGAATCTCCTGGACTATGTCGAAGAGGTCCTCGTCGATGAGCGGCTCGTGCCGCCCCTGGATTTCTTCGCCGTCGTACTCGACGTATCCGAGGTAGTAGCGATCCCGCAGCATTTGCGAAATCTTGTTCTCGGACACCTTCTTAGCTGGGTGTCGCCGGGTGGCCCTGGTGCGTAGGCCGCGGTCGTACAGTTCGTCAGCCAACTCTTCTTGCGTGTAGTCGCCGGTGGAGAACAGTTCGAAGCCCAGCTGGACAAAGGGCGCTCGTTCGGGATCGACGATGATCGTGCGGATCACGCGGCCGTCGGAGTGGTCGATGTGGTTAAGGTAGCCGAGCTTCGCGCGTCCGAGTGTGCCGCCGTTGCGCGCCTTCTGGCCCATCTTGTAGGCGATGTCGGCACCGGACTGGCGGGATTGGTACTCGTTGAAAGTGGCCAGGATGCCGTGCATCAATTGGCCGACCGGGGTGTCGTCGATGGCCTCGGTGGCCGAGACCAGTGTGACGCCGCGCTTGCGCAGGTCCGCCATGACGATCGCGTCGTCGTAGCGGTTCCGCGCCATGCGCGAGAGCTGGTAGATGATGATGACGTCGACGTCGCCCTGGCTGCGCACCCGCGCGAGCATCTGTTGGAATGCTTCGCGTTTGGTCATCTCCGTTCCCGAGCGTCCGGGTTCGACGTACTCGTCGATGACCGTGACGCCCAGTTCCCGCGCCTTGCGAAGACACGCTTCCCGTTGGGCCGGAATGGAGATGCCTTCCGGGTTGTAGTCGGTCCGGACTTGCCCGGTCGAGGACACGCGCAGGTAGATCACTGCGCGAGTGCCGGGGGCAAGGTCGTCCATCGGCGGCTGGATGGGGATGGTGACATCCTGCTGCAGTTCATCGATGAAGTCGGCATAAGCGCTGGTCATGACACCTCCTTCTGAGGGCGGCCTGGACGGAGGACCGTGCAGCCGGCGAGTGGGTCCTGGCGACTGGATCGCGCGCTCCCGGCGAGCGGCGAATTCGTGGCCGGGTTGCTGTTTCTCAACGGCTGCGGAACCGCGCGAGCATGCGTCGGAACAGCTGGCGTTTCGGCCGTCGCCAGAGTCGAGCGTGTGGGTCGACGTGCTCGTCGATGAGCGAGAAACCCAGTTCCTGCGCCTTGCGCAGACATGCCTCACGCTGGGCCGTGACGCTGTGCTCGGTCTCGGCCCGTCCGGGCGAGGCCACGCGCGTGTAGATCACCGCGCGGGTGGTGGGCGCAGGGGCATCCGACGGCTGGAGTTCGTTGTCCGAGTTGGCGTAGGCGGTGGACATGACACCTCGTTACGAGTCGGTCTGGATGGGGATGTGTTGGCGGGCGTGGTGGGCCCGGCGGGATCTGCCGTTAGCCGGCGAGCGGCGACTCGTCGGCGGATTGCTGGTCGTGGCGACGCCGGTCGCGACGATCTGCGAGTGCGCCGGTCTGCTCGATCTCCGCGACGGCACTCACGACGCGTACGAGGAAGAGGCCGTGCGCGGTCTCCGTGTCGAAGGCGGGATCAGCGGCCGAGACGACCCGGACGCCTCGGGACGTCAGCTCGTCGAGCACGAAGGCGAGGTGCTGCGTCTTGCGCGACAGGTTGTACAGGTGGTTGACGACGAGTACGTCGATGACTCCGGATCGGGCTGCCGCCAATACCCGTTGCAGCCCAGGACGTTTCAGCGTGCCGCCTGATGCGTAGTCGCTGCTGCGAAGGGTGATGCGCCAACCAGGTTCGGCCTCGACGTAGGAGCGCAGGTGGTCGTTTTCGAGGAGGGTGGGCCATCGCTGGTAAAGGCCGACGCGCACGAAGCGTCGAGCTCGCTGGCCTGCGTCCTGACCGCTGCGGGGATTGCGATTGGCAAGCGGCATTGTGCTGAACCTTCCTGTCGAGTCATTGACGAGCGGCTTCGCTCTGCTGCGTTCGTTGAGCGAGCGCGGAGGTGCTGTGTCATGCGGCATCGCGGCGTTGATCGCGGTCACTGGCGTCCGCGGTGTCCGGCTTGGCGGTTGGCGGTCGCTCGCCGGATTCGGCCGCGACGATGTCTGCCGCGAGGCTTGCGACCACCCGCGCGAGCTTGTGGATGTCGGGGGGATCGCGGCGAACGCCGCGCACCACCACGTGGCGCACAGTTCTGTGCGCCCCAACGCGCCGTCGGGGTTGCCTGTTCGGCGCGTTGACGGGGCTTCTCTGCTGCTCCTGGTCGGCCGCAGCAGGAACGTCGGCGCGGTTGTCGGTGGATTGGTCAGGGTTGCGAGGTTGAGCGCACATGAGCGCCCCCTTCGTGCCCATGAAGCCCGCGGCTGGCGGAGGTTCACGGGACTGCTGGTCGGCGACAGGAACCGTCGACACAGCGGGCACTCCCAGCCGTCGACACCTGCGGTCGCCGGTCCGCGCGAGGCGGGTTTCGCGGCGACGCGGGCACGCACCATGACGTGCGTTGAATGAGCTGGGACCGCCGAAGCTGTCACGGCCAACGGGCCTCAACTCCCCGAGTGCACGTGGACGGGGCCGGCGCTCGTGGCCGTGCTGGACTCATGCCGTTCGGCAGGGCCGTGTGCCTTGCCGAACTGGTGCTGGATCACCTCGTCAGCGCGAGGTGGGCGGTCGACGCGAGTCCAGAGGATTTCTACCGGCGCTGGCCGCGGACTGCGGCGCGTCGGCATGGCGATGAACGTGATGGGCGCCGAAGCACCACCTCCTCTCTCTTGAACCGGGGACAGGTCTGCCATTCAACTAAGGTAACACCTGAGTGGATCTAGGGACACCTGAGTATCTCAGGTTATGCCTGTTGGCGAGTGTGTGCCTGCTGAACACGCCGGACGTGCGGCGGCTGGCCTTCGTCGTCATCGGGGACACTGAGCGTCGGTTGGCGACGGCGCGAAGCGCCGCGGAGTGACGAACACGGGATGGCAGCGGGTGCAGATCGAGTGGCGGCTGCGGAAGGTCATGGCCTCCCGTGACGTCTGGAACGCGACCCAGCTGCGCGAGCTCCTCATCCAGCGCGCCGGGTTCGAACTGTCCCTCCAGTCGGTTGACGTGTTGATTAAGAAGCCGCCGGTCCAGGTGAAGGTGGCGACCTTGCAGGCGCTGTGCACGACGCTTCGGTGCACGCCCAACGAGCTGTTCGGAATCGACACGCCACGCGATGTCTCGCTCCTTGAACCGGACACCACGGAGTCCCGCGGCGAGCAGTGAGCCCGCAGCGGGGAACGCGGCGGTCATCACGCGGCCCCCAATACCTGCGGGGACACGCTGTCCGCAGACAGTCCTGCCGCACCCAGCGTGGTACGGATCTGCCGATACCAGCTGAGCGCGAAGCGCAGACAGTTCGACTCGGTGCGGTGGCTCGGACCGCATCCGGGCACGTATCGGCCGCGCATGCTCCAGGACATCGAGTCCGAACTGGAGAGAGCTTCGGCGTACCGGTTGAGACCGGTGATCTTGATGCCGAAGCCGTGCAGGTTCAACTCGCGCGTGGCGAAGGCGCGCATGATGCGCTCGACGTCGGCACTGTTCTGGCGACGGCACACCGTGCCGATCCCGACGAGCTGCTCGGCGGCCAGGTCGATCCCGGCCCGCTCGTAGAGGTCGAAGCAACGTTCGTAGTCCGACAGAGTCCAACCCTGCAGCGTCGGCACCCAAGGGAGCTCAGGCGCGAGTTCCCGGAGACGGACCAGGTTGCGCACGGTCCGCCGTTGATGTTCGCGGACCGTCAAGCCAGTGCGTTTCAGGATGCGTTGTTCGCACATCCAGTCCTGCGGCGCCGCCCAGGCGAGGTTGCCGATCTCGTCGGCGTAGCGCCGGACCGCCCGGACGTAGTCCTTCTCGGAGACCTGCCAACGCCCGTGAAGCTGCAGCTCGGTGAAGCCGCCGGAGTCGAGCGCCCATTCCGTGATCGCACGGGGCAGGGTTCGGCGGTGGCCGAGCCGCCGGTGCGACACCAGCAGCGGGACGTCCGGCACGCGGGTCAACCAGATCGGCTGGTGGACGCCTAGGTAGAACTTCACGCTGGCACCGCCCTTCGGCGAGCGCGGACACCAGCAAGCACAGCGACCGCCAGGGCCGTGGTGGCGGTCTTCCCGACGAGTTGGCCGGCGAGGTAGGTCAACGAGCCGAAGGCCAGCGGCAGGAACAGCAGGCTGTCGACGAGCAGCCCAACCGCGTTCGACGCACTCACGGCGGCGAGGTGACTCCGGTCGTGCAGCGGGGTGTAGATGCCGAGGTCGACCAGTTCGGAGACGGCGAAGGCCGTGGCGCTGGCGAGCGCGATGCGCGGCTCGGCGACCAGCCCGGACAACGCCGCGCCGAGGGCGACCGCGAGCAGCGTTGTCCGGGTGCCGACAGCGTCCTGCAGTAGGTCCCGGACGGTGAATGCGAGCCCGGCGAAGAGCGCGCCCGCGGGAATGTGCAGGCCCGCGACCGCCACCGCCGGCCAGAGCGTGGTGGCCCAGTTCGCCCCGGCGATCGTCGCCGCGTACCCGGCGAACAGGACCACGGCGGCGATGCTCCACCGGCGGGTGGTCATGCCGCACTCGGCCGGGTATCGGCCGAGACCTCCGCGTCGGGCGGACCTTCGGCGGCGCCGGGCTGGGCGCGGTGGAACGTGCGTTCGTCAACCAGTGGCTCGTGCACCTTCGGCGCCGAGGTGACCCACTGGTCGACCGGTGCCGGGCGGCCGGCAACGGTGCGGGCCCAGACCTGGCGCCCGGTGTACTTGACGTTGGTGACGATCCGCCGGACGGCCTTGGGGGTCCACCGACCGTTGGGCGCCGGTGCCGGGTACTGGCGTGGGTCGCTGTTGAGCCGTGCGGCGATGACGGCGAACGTCAGGCCGTGGTCGGCGCGCCAGATGAAGATCTGCTTGACGACCGCGGCGGTCTGCCAGTCCGGGACGAGGACCGCCCGCAGCTTGCTGTGGCCGCTGGGGTCCGTGACCCGGATGCGCAGGGCACGGTAGCCGTAGGGCGGCGGCCCGATCTGGTAGCCGGCCCGGACGAGTTCGACCATCGCGGCGCGGGCGCGACGAGTGGTCTCGGCGTGGTGCGCGGCGAGCGCGGCCCACTGGATCCGGTTGCCGTGAGCGTCGACCAGTACGTCGTCACCGGTCTGGTCGACCGCCCCGTCTTCAGTGTCGACGACGGAGGCACCCGACCTAGTTGTCCACAGGTTTGTCCACAGGCGGGACCGCAGCGGTGGACGGATCTCGGCCACCGGTGTGCCGGTGCACTGGTGCCGGGCGGCGGCGCGGAGGGCGGCGCGCTTGCGTCGGAACTCGGGGTGCCAGCCGCACTCGCGGCAGTACAGGCGGGTGGTCATGCCGCTCGCCTCCAGCCGGGGTACTCGACGCCGTTGACGGCGGGCCGGATGACGTCGTCCTCGGTCGGCCACGGGATGCCGGCTGCCGTCGCGGCAGCGAGTTCGGCGTCGTGGGCGAGTTGGAAGACGAGCACCTCGTGGTGCGCGGTCAGCGCGGTCGGCGCACCGGCAGCGCGGACTCGGGCAGCGGCGCGACGCTCGGCCAGCGAGGCGCGGGTGACCAGTCGGCTGCCGCGCAGTCCGGCGGTCAGCGCGATGCACCGCTCGACCGGCGCCAGCCCGGCCGAGGTGGCGGCGGCGATGAGCGGACTGGTCAGGTCAACCAGCGAACCGTCCGGGTGCCGGAGAGGTCGCGCGATGACGGCGACGTGCCCGCCGGAACGCAGCAGCGGCTCGCAGTAGAGCAGTGTCGTGGCGAGGTCGGCGAGGGCGGACTCGACCGGGTCGCGGTCCGGACCGCTCGCCTGGTTGTTGGGGCCGGCTGGCGCGGTGCGCAGGGCGGTCAGGACGAGTCCGACTCGCCCGATCAGCCCGGCGGCCCGGACGGTCGCGAGGACTTTCGGCCGGGCGTCGAGGACCGATCCGTCGCGCCAGGCGCCCGCGGTCTTGGCGGCGGTGACGTTGGCGCGAGCGAGCGTCCACCACCGGCTGCGGGCGGTCAGTCCGAGCGCGTGTCGGCCAGCGCGCAGCGCCTCGACAAGGGCGGTACCCGCGCCGCAATCCGGGTCGAGAACGAGGTCGCCGGGACGGGTGTAGGCGGCGATCGAGTGGGCGGCGACGGCGGGCGGAATCCGGTCGGTGTCGGTCTCGGTGCCGGGCACACAGCCGGCGTCGCGCAGCTGCGCGAGCGGGTCACGCTGACCGGTCGGCCAGACCGACAGCGGCGGCATCGGCGGCTCCTCCCCCGGCGGCAGGGGGAGTGGCCAGGACGACGTGGGATGGTCAGTCATCGGAGGTCTCCTCCCTGTCGGCGGCGTCGGTCAGGGCCGGCTGGCGGGTGAACACCAAGAGGTCGTCATGCACCTGGGTGTGCCGAGCGGCCGTCGCGAGCGGGCGCGCTGGACCCTGCGGTCGGGGGTGCGGGGCCGGGGTCGCGACCGCGAGCGCGCCGTCCCGGATGGGGACGCGCAGCAGGGCGATGCGATCGAGGTAGCGCATCCCGGCGTGCTGCGCGGCGCGCACCAGCGAGCCGGCGGGGTCGGTGAGCCGATCACGGGAGCGGTCACCGTGAGTGATGACAGCGAGGGTGCCGGTCGGGGTGAGCAGCCCGGCCCAGTCGGCGGGGCGGAACCAGTCGAGAGTGCGTGGGTCGGCCGCGGTGATGACGAGGTCGTAGCGGTCCGGACTGGCGCCGGTCGCGGTCGAGTCCGGTCCGGGACGGCGGTGTGTCGACGGCCCGGCGGGCTGGTCGGTGGTCGGACTGTCGGTGCGCGGTCGGGGTCCGGACTCGGACTCGACTGCCGCGTCACCGGAGTGTTCGTCGACCGGGTCGAGGCTCGCGATGGCGGTCTGGGTTTGGACGCCGCGGCCGAGTCGGACCACGGTCCAGCCCGCTTCGTGTAGTCCGGCGTACGGGCCGGGCCGGGACTGGTTGCGGCCCCCGGTTGGTGACCACGATGAGGGTGGGGCGAGGTAAGGCGCGGGGTCGAGCAGGAGCACCCGCTGGCCGGGCTGGGTGTAGGTGGTGACGAGCTTGATGACCGCGGTCAGCAGCCAGTTGGCGAGCAGTCCGGTGCCCTCGCGGAGGTCGTCTTGAGCACACGGCCAGACGGTGCTCGGCCGGGCGGGACGCGGGTGACGCAGGTTGAGTCGCAGGGTGCGCAGGCGCGGTGTTCGCCGCCGCTGCGGTAGCGGGATCGGGACGGTCGGGGGGTCGGTCGGGCCGTGCTCCTGGGAGCCGTCTCCCGGTGAGTCGTGGCCGTGTGTCGGGGTCATCGCGGGTCTCCTCCGACGGATGGGTGCCGTGCGTTCTGACGCCCCTTAACTCCGTATTTCGACCCCGTTTTGGACACGCCCCGCCAAATTTCCTTGCACCGCGCCAACTCGGGTCAAATCGTGGGCTCGACGCGATTCGCGCAGTTCTGCCAAAGCCGTGAGGAAGGAACCGCTTGTTCGGTCATCCCATGCCGCCGCGACCCGCTTCCTGGACCAGTCGCGGCCAGATTTTTCAAGATTTTTCCGGCGGCGACATGTGGATCTTGCCGCCGGTCCGCATCGGAGACCGCCGTGACTACTAGCGCTGTACTAGCGATCAACTATATCCGCAGCTCAGCGGCTACTAGAGTTGATCAACACTTGTAGTTGACCAAGCGCTTTTTTGATCTTGGCTCGACGCGTTCGCGGGGCGAAATAGTAGGTCGCTAGTAGTCCTGATGCGGTTCGCTAGTTGGCGCCTAGTAATGGCGTGGTATTTCCGTGGTATCGGTCGTGGCTTCCTGACGTCGTTGTTGTTCGCATCGACGCCGTGGGAGTCACGACATGGCAGCACAATCTGTTTTTCGTCGCGGTGGCGACGAGGCTGTCCCGAACTCGTTGGATATCGCGCGGGACACATTTACCTGGCTGGTGACCGGGCCGCATCCGGTGTCGCTGAACGGCCGGCTCTTCCCCGGTCTGCCCGACCGGTACATCCCGCTGGACGAGGTCCGCGACCGGCTGCTGGCGCGCCGGTGCCCGCAGGCGACGCGGGACGCGGTGTGGGCGCATCTGGTGCTGCGCTCCCGTACTGAAGGAGCGACCTGGACGGTCGCCGCGGTCGGGGTCGCGCTGCCCGCGCTGACCTCGGTCGCGGCCACACTGTCCGATCGGTTCGCGGGTGATCCGGCCGATGTTCACGCCGAGGTGTTGCGCGGCTTCCTGACCGCGTTGTCGGACATCGATCTGCGTCCGCCGCGGATCATGCTGCGACTGCGGTGGGCCGCGTACCGGTCCGGTTATGACGCGCTCGCCGAGGCGCTGGCGGGTCCGACTCCGGTCGCGCCGGGCTTCCGATCCACCCCGCCGCACACGCCGTGGGGACACCCGGATCTAGTCCTCGCTCGCGCGGTCGCGGACGGAGTCCTGACCCAGACCGAGGCCGCACTGATCGGTGCGACCCGGTTGGAAGAGGTGCCCGTCGCGGACTGGGCCGCGGCGCACCAGACCGGCGAGTGGGCGGTCTACAAGACGCGCAAACGCGCCGAGCTCCGGCTCGCCGCGTACCTGCGCGACGGTGCCGCCGAGACCGATCCGACCGACCCGCTGACCGACCAGGTGGCCACCGCGGTGGCCCTCGCGCGCCCGGCCTCACCGGTCCGCGACTTGCCACGGTCATC
Source organism: Amycolatopsis sp. NPDC006131 (assembly GCF_040614175.1). Taxonomy (NCBI): domain Bacteria; kingdom Bacillati; phylum Actinomycetota; class Actinomycetes; order Pseudonocardiales; family Pseudonocardiaceae; genus Amycolatopsis; species Amycolatopsis sp. NPDC006131. The sequence goes on along the minus strand of NZ_JBEXTX010000042.1, from coordinate 28,616 downwards.
ACTGTCCGTGTCCGTCGTTGACGCGGAATCGGAGCAGAAAGTTCAGGGTCGCGTGTCCAAAACGGACGCGAAATCCGGAGTTCAGGGCTGCGGGACACACCCGCGCTCAGCCCGACCTTCGGAGGTGCCCCAATGCGCCTGATCGATCGATTCTTCCCCGCCGCGAGCGGACCGCGCAGCGCCCGCCTCGACGGCAATCCGCAGCCGCCGGCCGAGGCCCCAGCGTCGAGCACGCCGGACGAGGTCACCGGCAGCGAGCCGACCAGTGCTCCGATCATTACGCCGGAGGACTGGACTCCGGTCCGCCCCCGCCGCTGGTCGCACGTGGCACTGATCGTCGAACTGGCGATCCTCGCGCTGCTGGCGTCGGCGTCGGCGGCGCACGCCGACACGATGGTCGTCGCCCTCGCGGACTCGGTGACCACGGTTCTGAACAACGTCCGCAACTGGATCATGGGCATCTTGGCCGGTCTGGCCACGGTGTTCCTGTCCATCGGCGGCGTCCGCTACGTGATGGGCGGCGGCGACCCCGGTGAGGTCGAGAAGGCCAAGACGGCTTTCAAGTCCGCCGGGTGGGGCTACGGCCTGGCGGCGCTCGCGCCGCTGGTCGTGGAGATCCTCAAAGGGATCGTGGGGGCCTGACCGATGGCCGTCAGCACCCCGCCCACGGTTCGTCCGTACCGCCGGTCCGGCGGCCCGGTCGCGACCGCTGCCGCCGGATTGATCGGCGGGGACCGAGCGATGCTCTCGCCGGTCTCCGACGCCAGCGCCGACCGGCCGCCGGCCGGTCGGCCGCGGCGCTGGCGCGCGGGCTGGATGCTGGCGCTGAGCATCGTCGTGCTCCTGGTCGGCGTCCTCGCGGTCAGCGCCTCGGCGCAGCCGACCACGCCGAACCCCGACCCGTGCTCGTGGCCCGAGCCGCGGCCGATCCCCTGCGCGCCGGCTCCCACACCGACGCAGCCGGCACCTACCACGCCGAGCCAGCCCACGCCGCCACCGAGCACGCCGTGCACGGGCGAGGACTGCATCCCGCAGCCGACCACGCCACCACCGGGCACTGGTCCGCAGCAGCCGGGCACGGGCAGCGGCGATGGCGACTCGGACTGCGGGATCACCGACATCGGCGCCTGCATTACCGAGGCCATCAACGGCGCGTTCCGCAGCATCGTCGACGCCGCGCTCTCGCCGATCCTGGAGCTGATCGGGCACACCGCACTGTCCACGCCGACGATCAGCGACCTGCCCGGCATCGGCGAGTTGTGGAACAACTCGTGGGAGCTCGTGGTCGCCGCCTACGGCCTGCTCATCCTCCTCGGCGGCATCGTCGTGATGGGCCACGAGAGCGTCCAGGCGCGCTACTCGATCAAGGAGATCGGGCCCCGGATCCCGATCGCGTTCATGGCCTCGGCGCTGTCGCTGTTCTTCACCGACAAGCTCATCCGACTGGCCAACGGCCTGACCCTGGGCATCCTCGGCGACGGAGTCAACGCGCCCTCGCTGGGCAACACCCTCAAGGACGCCGTCGCCGGCATCCAGACCGGCGGACTGTTCATCATCCTGGTCGGCCTGGTGCTCGTCGTGGTCGGCCTGGGCCTGCTGGTCGTCTACGTGGTCCGGATCGTCATCACCCTCGTCCTGATCATTTCGGGCCCCTTGTTCCTGATGTTCCACGCGCTGCCGCACACCGACCCGCTGGCTCGCTGGTGGTGGAAGGCGCTCACCGCGACGCTGTCGATCCAGGTCGCTCAGGCGCTGGTGCTGATCACCGCGGTGCGCACGTTCCTGTCCGGTGGCGTGAATCTGTTCGGCTCGACGCTGTCCGCGCTCGGCACGCTGGTCGCCGCGATCGCCCTGTTCTTCATCCTGTTCAAGATCCCGTTCTGGCTCTTGAAGGCGGTCAAGGTCAGCTCGGGCCGCTCGTTCCTCGGCGGCTTGGCCCGCGCGTACATCGCGGCGAAGACCTTCGGCATGGTCGCCGGCAAGACCGGTGCGCTCGGCAAGGTCGGCGGCGCCGTCGGCGCGAAGAGCGGCGGCGGAGGCGGGGGTGGCCGCGGGGGCGGGTCGGCGGATCCGCCGTGGCCCGCTCAGCCGCGCCTCGCGCCCACCCCGGAGATGGTCAACAAGCGGCTCAAGGCGGCCCATGACGCCGAGCGCGCTCGCGCGGCCCGCCGGTCGCGGCTGCCCTCGCAGGCGCCGCAGTTCCTGCAGCCCTCACCCCAAGACACCACCCACGACCCCGCCGTCACCCCGGCGAACCAGGGACCAGCCATGCCTCCTGAGTTCAGTTCCGCACCCACGCCCGCCACGCCGATCTCCCCGCCGCGGCGGGGGCCGCGGCCGGGATCGGCGCCGCAGTTCCAAGCCGCCGGAGGGCCGCGTCGACGCGGCGCCACCCCGCCGCCAGCTCGCCCGATCCGCACCGCGTCGGTGCCGCCGCAGTTGCAGTTCCGGCCCGCCACACCGCCCGCACCACAGCCGTCGTCGCCACCCAGGCCGGCCTCCGCTCCTGCCGCGCCGGTGTTCCGGCAGGCGCAGCCCGAGCCGCGCATCGGCGACGCCTACCGGCGCACCCAGTCCGTTCCGCCGCCGGTGTTCCGCGCACCGAAACCCGCTCCAGGAGGTGAAGGGAAATGAGTCAGCCGGTAAGGATTCCCGCCGACGTCGACCGCGAGGACCGGGTGATCGGTCCGCTGACCGCGCGGCAGCTGCTCATCCTCGCCGTCACTGGGATCGTGCTGTACGGGACGTACACGATCACCCGCGAGTTCGTGCCGCTGGTGGCGTTCCTCATCGTCGCCATCCCGATCGGGGTGACCGCCGCGTTCCTCGCACTGGGTCAGCGCGACGGCATCACCCTCGACCGGTTGGTGTTGGCGGCGCTGCGGCAGCGGCTGAGCCCGCAGCACCGAGTGGCCGCGCCGGAAGGCATCCGCCCCGCCCCCGAGTGGCTGGGCAGCCAGGTCACGAACACCAGCAGCAAGGGCCGCGCCAAGGGAAAGGACGGCGCGGCTGCCGCGGCGTCGGCGGTCTCGCCGGCCGCGCTGCGGCTGCCCGCCGAGGCGGTCACCGACACCGGCGTCATCGACCTCGGCAAGGACGGCGTGGCCGTGGTCGCGGTCTGCTCCACGATCAACTTCGGGCTGCGCACTCCGGCCGAGCAGGAGTCCCTCGTGGCCTCGTTCGGGCGGTATCTGCACTCGTTGACCGCGCCGGTGCAGGTGCTCGTGCGTGCGGAGCGACTGGACCTGTCCGGGCAGATCGCCGAGCTCCGTGACCAGGCCGGCGGTCTGCCGCACCCGGCGCTGGAACGGGCGGCGCGCGAGCACGCCGAGTACCTCGACCAGCTCGGCCGCGCCACTGACCTGCTGCGCCGCCAGGTGCTGCTGATCCTGCGCGAGCCGTTGCTCACCACGGGGCCGACCGACGGGCTCGGCGGTGCCTCGCCGCTGGCGGCGTTGACGGCGAAACGCCGGGCCGCCAAGCAGGCCGCTTTGGTCGACGACGCCACCCGGCGGGCCGCCGAGGCCCGGTTGGTGCGCCGGCTCGGCGAGGCGGTCGAGCTGCTGTCCCCGTCGGGGATCGTGGTCACCCCGCTGGACGCCGGACAGGCCACCGCGGTGCTCGCCGCGGCCTGCAATCCCGACAGCGTGATCCCGCCGAACTCCGGTCTCGCCGGCTCGGACGAGGTCATCACCACCGCTCCGGACGAGGGCTGGGACGCAGGCGCGTTCGGCCGTGCCGCGTTCCCCGCCGACGACGCTTTCGGCGAGGCCGAGGACGCCTGGGACGACGGCTTCGACGACACCGCCGAGGACCCCGACGACTACGCCAACTCCGTGGGGAGGTACCGCTGATGAAGACCAAAGCCAAGCGCCGCGGTCGGAAGACCCAGGCCGTACAGCCGCCGCTCGGGCGGGCCAGCGCGTTCACCCCCGACGCCATCTCCGTGCGCCCCCGCGCGCTGGAAGTCGGCGGCGAATGGGTCGCATCCTTCGCCGTCGTCGGCTACCCCCGCGAGGTCCATCCCGGTTGGCTGCAGCCGCTGCTGACCTACCCCGGCAGGGTCGACGTCTCGCTGCACATCGAGCCGATCGACCCGGTCACCGCGGCGAACCGGCTCAAGAAGCAGTTGTCGAAACTGGAGTCCGGCAGGCGGCACACGAGCGAGAAAGGACGGTTGATCGACCCGCACGTCGAAGCAGCTACCGAGGACGCCTACGACTTGTCCGCACGCGTCGCCCGCGGCGAAGGCAAGCTCTACCGGCTCGGGCTGTACCTGACCGTGCACGCCCCCACCGAGGAAGCCCTCAGCGACGAGGTCGCCGCCATCCGATCGCTGGCGGCATCGCTGCTGCTGGACTGCAAACCGACCACGTACCGCAGCCTGCAGGGCTGGATCACCAGCCTGCCCATGGGCCTCGATCTCGTGGGCATGAGGAGGACGTTCGACACCTCGGCGCTGTCCGCGGCGTTCCCGTTCACCTCACCGGACCTGCCACCGCCGGACCCGACCTCGGTCGGTGCACCGAGTGGGGTGCTCTACGGCTTCAACGTCGGAAGCCAGGGCCTCGTGCACCATGACCGGTTCGCCCTGGACAACCACAACAGCGTGATTCTCGGCCGCTCCGGCGCGGGCAAGTCGTACTTGGTCAAGCTGGAGTTGTTGCGGTCGCTGTACCGCGGGATCGAGATCCACGTCATCGACCCCGAGGACGAGTACGCCCGGCTGGCCACCGCGGTCGGCGGGACCTACGTCCACCTGGGCGCCGAGCAGGTCCGGCTCAACCCGATGGACTTGCCAATCCACACTCGCCCGGACGGACGTCGCACCGCGCCCCGCGACGCGCTGATCCGGCGGTCGCTGTTCCTGCACACCGTGATCTCGGTGCTGCTGGGCAGTGAGCTCGAAGCGACCGAACGGGCGGCGCTGGACCGGGCGATCACCGCGACCTACCAGCGCGTGGGGATCACGTCGGATCCGCGGACCTGGACCCGCCCGGCGCCGCTACTGGCCGATCTCGCCGAGGTCCTCGCCGAGACCGGTGACCCCGCCGGGGTCGAGCTCGCGGCCCGGCTGCACCCGTACGTCACCGGCGCGTTCTCCGGCCTGTTCTCCGGTCCGACCTCGACCCGCCCGGAGGGGCACCTGGTGGTGTTCTCGCTGCGGGATCTCGCCGACGAGCTCAAGCCGATCGGCACGCTGCTGACGCTCGACGCGATCTGGCGGCAGGTCTCCAACCCGGCCATCCGCAAGCCCCGGCTGGTCGTGGTCGACGAGGCGTGGCTGCTGATGAAGGAACCCGCCGGTGCCGAGTTCCTGTTCCGGATGGCCAAGGCGAGCCGCAAGCAGTGGGCGGGCCTCACGGTCGCCACCCAGGACACCGCGGACGTGCTGGGTTCGGACCTCGGCAAGGCCGTCGTAGCTAACGCCGCGACGCAGATCCTGCTGCGGCAAGCCTCCCAGGCGATCGACGAGATCACCCGCACCTTCGACTTGTCCATGGGTGAGCGCCAGTTCCTGCTCTCCGCGGACCGTGGCCAGGGGCTCTTGTCGACCGGGACGCAGCGGGTGGCGTTCCAGTCCATCGCCTCCCCGGTCGAGCACGAGTTGGTCACGTCCAACCCCGCAGAAATCGCCGAATATTCCGACGCCTCGTCGGGAATCGAGAACTCCTTCGTCGAACTCGGTGCAGACGACACCGCAGGAATCGCGGACTCGTTCGACGACGGCGACGCTTCGCAGATCGAGCTCGACGCCGCCTGACCACCTCGCGGCAGGCGCCAATCCGTTCACACCGAATCGCCCCAAGGGGATACCTATGTCTACGTCACTGCCCACTTCCGCCACTGTTCGCCGGCCCGCTCGGCTGCTGACGCAAAACAGCGAGATGCGCCAGATCGGCGTGTGGAACTGGTCGCTGCCGGCCTGGGCCGGCCGCTTGGCCGACGGCCGTACCTACAACACCTGTCCCAGCGCCGGAATCTGCGCGCAGGCGTGCTACGCGCGGCACGGCACCTACACCTGGCCGGTCGTCCGCGCCAAGCACCAGGCGAACCTCATGTACGTCCTCGACGACCTGGCCGGCTGGCAGGCCGCGATGGTCGCCGAACTCGGCGCGACCAAGTTCCGCGGCGCCTGGATCAGAATTCACGACAGCGGTGATTTCTTTTCCGACGCCTACCTTCAGGCATGGCTGGATATTTGCCGGGCTCGACCCGACACGAATTTCTACGCCTACACCAAAGAGGTGTCCCGGTTCCGGACGCTTGTTGAGCCTGATCCGCCGCCGAATTTCCTGTGGGTCTACTCGTATGGCGGGACACAGGATGCCGCGCTGAATCCCGCCGTCGACCGGATCGCGGATGTGTTTCCCGACGAGTCCGCGATCGCCGAGGCGGGCTGGGCCTCGCAGGAAGCCAGCGATCTGCTCGCGGTCCTGGGCCCTCGGCTGGTCGGTGTGCCGGCCAACCGCATTCCCGCCTACCTCAAGCGGCTGGCCGGGCGCCGGTTCTCCGAGTGGCAAGCCGAGGTCGACGCCGAACGCGCCGCGCGCCGAGGCCGCCGGCACCTGCGGCTCGTCGTCGACAACACCCGCCCCGGCCACAGCCAGCAGCCCACGGCCGAGGCCAGCCCGGCGCAGGCCGACCAGCCACGCGCTGCGTGACCGCAACTCGCGCCCGTCTCGTCGACCGCTTTCGTGGGGAGGTTCCCGATGTCCTGGCCAATCACTGCCACACCCCTGTCTGCCCTCGTCCCTCCGCGGGTCGAGCAGACCGCAGCCGTGCTTGCCTCACCGGTCGGCGACTACCTGCGTGACCCGCTCGGCGCGTTCCAGAACGTGCTGGCGCACCTGCGCGACCTCGCCCTCACGTGGGGCCCGATCGTCGGGCCGGTGCTCGCGGTCGCCGTCACCGCCGCGGTCATCGCGCGCCGCCGGTGGCGCCGCCGCTACCACCAGCGCCTGGCCACCGATGCCCGAGTGGTCACCGTGCTCGCGCCACCGACGGTCGACCCGTCCGGCGCGATCACCGTGTGGTCCAACCTGGTCGGCTTGCTGCGGCCGGGGTGGCTGCGCCGCTTCGGCGGGCAGCCGCACCTGGCCTTCGAGCTGACCTTCACCGACGACGGCGTGCAGATCCGCCTGTGGGTGCCCGGCCTGGTGCCGCCGGGCATGGTCGAGCGCGCGATCGAGGCCGCCTGGCCCGGTGCGCACACCCGCACCACCCCCGCCAAGCCCCCGATCCCGACCACCGCAGCGGCGGGTCGGCGGGTCGAGGCTGTTGGTGGCGAGCTGCGGCTGGCGCGCTCGGAAGCGCTGCCGATCCGCACCGAGCACCCGGCCGACCCGATCCGAGCGATGCTCGGCGCACCGGTCGGGCTCGGCCCGCACGAACGGGCCTGCGTGCAGATCCTCGCCCGTCCGGTCGCCGGCCACCGCGTGACCAAAGCCCGCCGCGCCGCCCGGCGGGTGCACGCGGGCGGGTCGGTCCACCTGGTCGGCCGGCTGCTCGACGCCATCACACCGGGCAAGACCCCGAAGCCGTCGACCAGCACACGGACGCCGGGACTGGATCGCCAGACCAGCCTGGAGTACGCCGCCCAGGACCGCGCCGTGGTCGAGAAGCTGCGGGCGAACCAGTTCGAGACCCGCATCCGCTACGCCGTGGCCACCACCGTTCCCGAGGACGCCACCTCGGGCGAGGTCCAGGCGGTGCGGGAGGTGCTGCGGGGCCGCGGGCACGCGATCGCCTCGGCGTTCGCTGCCTACTCCGAGCACAACTACTACCGCCGAGTTCGGATCCGCCGCGACCCGGTCGGCGTGTTGGCCGAACGCCGGCTCGGCAAGGGCGACCTGCTCTCGATCCCGGAGCTGGCCGCGATCGCGCACCTGCCGATCGACGAGTCCACTCCCGGCCTGCAGCGGGCCGGCGCGAAGGCCGTGCCGCCCCCGCCAGGTATCGCCACGGTCGGCGAGCAGATCAAGCCGCTCGGGCTGTCGGACTCCGGGCATTCCCGCCCGGTCGGGCTGCACGTCGCCGACGCCCGCCACCACCTGCACATCCTCGGCGCCACCGGTAGCGGCAAGTCGGAGCTGATGGCCCGGATGATCCTGGCCGACGCCGAGGCCGGCCGCGGTGTGGTCGTGGTCGATCCCAAGGGCGACCTCGTGTCGGACATCCTGATGCGCCTGCCCGAGGAGCTCGGCGAGAAGGTCGTGCTGTTCGACGCCGACTCCCGCGCCCGCCCGCCGGTGCTCAACCCGCTGGAGGGAGCGGACAAGGCCCGCGCGGTCGACAACCTGGTGTCGATCTTCTCCCGGATCTACGCCTCCTCGTGGGGGCCGCGCACCGACGACATCCTGCGGGCTGGGCTGCTCACCCTGACCGCGATGCCCGGTACCCCGACGCTGGTCGACCTGCCCAAGCTGTTGACTGTGCCGGCGTTCCGGCAACGGGCCTGCGACCAGATCGACGACGAGGTCCTCAAGGGCTTCTGGTCCTGGTACGACGACCTGTCCGAAGCCAGCCGCGCACAAGTGATCGCGCCGCTGATGAACAAAATCCGCGGCTTCCTGCTGCGCCCGTTCGTCCGTGCCGCCATCGCAGGCGGCACGTCCACTGTGGACATGGACGAGGTGCTCAACACCGGCGGGATCTGCCTGGTGCGCATCGCCCGCGACGCGCTGGGGATGGAAACCGCGCGGCTGGTCGGCTCCATCGTCGTGGCCCGCACCTGGCAGGCCGCCACCCGACGGGCCCGCGTCCCGCAGCGCCAACGTCGCGACTGCGGGCTGTACGTGGACGAGTGCCACAACTTCTTGAACTTGGCCTATCCGTTGGAGGACATGCTCGCCGAGGCCCGCGGTTACCGGCTCTCCATGGCGTTGGCGCACCAGTACCTCGGGCAGCTACCGAAAGAGCTCGAAGAGGGCATCAGCACCAACGCCCGCAACAAGATCTTCTTCAACGCCTCGCCCGAGGACGCCAAGCGGCTGGCCCGGCACACCATGCCGAGGCTGAGCGATCACGACCTGTCCAATCTCGGCGTGTACCACGTCGCCGCCCGGCTCGTCCTGGGCGGGGAGGAAGCACCGCCGTTCACCGCGGTCACCGAGAAGCTCCCGCCCGCGATTCCCGGACGCGCCAAGGCAATCCGCAAAGCAGCCAGGGTCAACACCCGCCCGCCCGTCACTGACGCCGACACCGCCGTAGGCGGATCCGGGCAGCCCACTGTGGACCCACGCCGCGCGGCCTGACCCGTCGAATCTCGTTCTCCCGCAACGCATGCGGCCTCACCCATCGCGCACGGTCCGCCCCCGGTGATCCCGCATGCGTTGCCTTCACCTTCCCCCATTCCGGCCAACGCCTGGGAGGTGCCTACCCATGATTTCGAATCCCACGCCTCAGAGGGCATTGCGCGGGCACATGCCCCAACGCCCCACGCCACGGGCGGCCACCACCGGGGAGCACCACGCCCAGCTCGCCGGACGGCTCACCCTCCGGGACCGCTGGCTGGCCCGGATGCTACACGAGCACAAGGTCTTCACCACCCAGCAGATCGTCGAACTCTGCTACCCGACCATGCGCGCGGCCAACCACCGCCTGCTCGACCTGTTCAAGTGGCGCGTTGTCGACCGCTTCCAGCCCTTCGTCAGCTCCGGCACCGCCCCGATGCATTACGTGCTCGACATTGCCGGAGCGGTCGCGCTCGCGTACGAGGACGGTCTCGACCCCAAGCAACTCGGCTACCGCCACGAAGACGCTATCGGCATCGCCCACTCCCTGCGCCTCGCGCACACCGTGGGCGTCAACGGCTTCTTCACCACCCTCGTCGCACTCAGCCGACGGCCCGGCGCCCGCGGACGCCTCACCGCGTGGTGGTCCGAGCTGCGCTGCGGCCGGCTCTTCGGCGACATGGTCCGACCCGACGCCTACGGCCGCTGGCGCGAAGACGGCCACCAGATCGAGTTCTTCCTCGAATTCGACTTCGGCACCGAGGACCTCGGCAAGCTCGGCCGCAAGCTGCACGGCTACGAAAAACTCGCCACCGCAACGGGAATCACCACCCCCGTCCTGGTGTGGCTGCCCACCAACCGCCGCGAAACCACCGCGCGCAGGGCGCTCGCCGACGCACTGTCCCAGTTGGACCGCCCCGCGCTCGTGCCCGTAGCCACCAGCGCCGCAGATGTCGCGGGCGTGGCCGGCGAAGACAACCCCGCCGCCGCGCGCTGGCTGCCGATCTCCGGCCCGGCATCACGACGGCCGGGCCGGCTGCGCCTTGTCGACCTCGCGCGGCTCTGGCCCCACGTCGACCCGCCCACCGCGGCGCCGTCCTCGACATCGGCGCAGGCGCAGCAGGCGCCCGCAGAACTCACTGCGCCGGACCCGCTCCCGCCACCCCTCCCCACCAGCCGCTTCCGGAGGTGACCCATGAAGATCGCCGTTGCCGCTGTCGCGGCCATCATCGCCATCCCCATCCTCATCGGAGGTATCGGCAAAGCCATCGTCAGTGCCCTGTTCGGCACCGGTGGCACCGAGCCGAGCCAGGCCGCGATCGCCGAGATCCCCAACGACTACCTGTCGCTCTACCGAGCCGCAGCCTCCGTGTGTCCAGGACTGGACTGGACAATCCTCGCCGCCATCGGCGACGCCGAATCCAAGCACGGCCGCGGCTCCGGCGAAGGCATCAAGGAAGGCGAGAACTACATGGGGGCTGGCGGACCCATGCAGTTCCTCAAGCCCACCTTCGACGGCGTGATCGCGCGGCATACGATCCCGCCCGGTGGCTCGAACCCGCCGTCACGCTACAACCCGCACGACGCCATCTACGCCGCCGCGTTCTACCTGTGCGATTCCGGGGCGCAGAAGGACATCCGCAAGGCCCTGTTCGCCTACAACCATGACCAGGATTACGTCAATGGCGTGCTGGCACAAGCAAAACGGTACGGCACCGCCACCGTCGGAACCGGCGACTGCAACAAGATCCAGGCACCCAACCCGGCCGCGATCATGGCGATCAACTTCGCCTGCGGCCAACTCGGCCTGCCCTACGTCTGGGGCGGCAACGGACCAGCCGGCGGCCACGCCGGCTTCGACTGCTCCGGCCTCACCAAAGCCGCCTACAACGCCGCCGGCATCAACCTGCCCCGCACCGCGCAAACCCAGTACAACGCGGGACCACTGGTACCCGCTGGCCAACCGCTGCTTCCTGGCGACCTGGTCTTCTACGGAACACCCGGCAATGTCCACCACGTGGGCCTGTACATCGGCGCGGGAAAGATGGTGCACGCGCCGACCTTCGGCGAGCCGGTCCAGGTCAGCAACTACCGCTGGAACGGAGACGACTACCTAGCGGCGTCGCGTCCGGCTGTCGATTCTCGGGTATGACGTTGCAATGCACACTTTAAGTCTTACGGGCTGCTCCGCGATCGTAGACGATTAGAGTCGGACGTGGCGACCAAGCAAACTCCGGGTGCCGATCGGCTGGCAACGCTAAGAAGCGAGCACTGCGAGCCATTCCCTTTGTCAACTCGGCGCCGAGTCCCGGTTCGATTTCGCGAGTTGCGGCCACGTATCCGTCGCCGCCTTCGACGATGAGTCGAACGCCAGCTTGCACGAATTGGTCGCGCGTGGTCAGTCGTTGAGCAATGAGCCAGACGTTCCGCCCTGCCGCCAGCTTGAGGACATACCAGAGATCGGCTGCGATGTGTCCGCCTGGTCCCATCTCGGCGAGGCGCGTGCTGACATCGTCGACCTGCGAGCCCTGCTCAGCAGTTACACCCTGGAGCCACAGCGGAGCTAGGGGGAGTGAGCTGTAGCCGAAGAGTGCGCGCGGGCGGTACACGCCGAGCCCTCGCTCGTCGTTGTCGGTGACGCACTGGAGAAAGGTGTTCGAGGTCAATACGGACGTGTCAGTACCGCGACCTGCGTCGTCGGCCCAGGCATGTCCGCGCTTCGTAACAAGCACCGTCGGGTCAACAACGAGAATCACATGCACCTCGACATCGTTCCGCAGCATCTGTTCGATAGTCATCCTCAACCAGCAGAGGCAGCATCGGGATCCAAGTCATCGGCAGTGCGTGCGAGATTCATTGCTCGGTCTTTGAACTTGAAATAGATCAGGAGCCCGAGGATGGCGGCAGTCAGTGTCATCGTGACCGCAGCAACCTGGAGTAGCGTTGAATCGCCCGCTCCGGCACCGGCAAGACTCGCTGCAATAATCGAGCCAGTGAGGGCACTCGCTTGAAGAGTGGTATTTATGCGCCGGTTTCGCCTTGCCGCAGTCCGATAAGAGCGACTTTCGCCAGCCATGCGCCGGACATAGTCCGGCGTGTCGTGACCTAGCTTTCGATCAAGAACCAGTCGCAATTGCGCCGCCGCGATCTGTTCCTCCGTCGATTCCCCATCGGGCCTACTCGCCGCCTCGTCCAGCACGCGCCCAGGAAACGCATCCAGAATGAGGACTCGTCGCGCTGGGCGAGCTCCGATTGAGCGAGCTGTGTCAGCGTTCGCAGTCCGGTTGCCCGCTTGGTAGGTGACTCGTCAAGGGCAAGCTCAGCAGCCCAAGTGAAGCGGCGCCACCACTCCTCGCGGCGGGCGGCTCCTTCTCGTTGCACCGTGGCTCGGTCGCCGCCACGCACAGACAGGCGTACACCCAGGAACGCGCCGGCCGCGGCGACCAAAGCCGTCAGCGAGCTGCGTGCCGCTTGGAGCCACGGATTCAGCGTGCTCACTCCTCATCTCGACCGGCCATTGTCATCGTGGTTGTCGAACCGGCATTCGCGTCGTCAGTCGGACGGGAGGCCGCCGTCCTGCAGGACACGGCGGTAGAGCTCCGTGATCATCCCCGCCTCGGGCTCGGCGGGTATGAGCTTCGAGCCACACCGTCGGTAGCCGGGTGGAGCTGACCGATCCGCGGGTTTCGTCATCGGTGGAGGGCTGATCCAACAGCTCCGCCCACTGGCCGGGTGTCGGCCACTGGTCGTTGCTCATGATGTTGCTCCTGCTGGACGACGGTGCTGCCGCTCTCTCGACTTACCCAGGGTTTCGACGGCTACCACGGTGCCTAGGATTCGTCGCTGTCGTCGCCTTCGAGGAGTTTGTACACGTTGCTGCGCTGCATGCCGACTTCCTTGGAGATCCTCAACCGCGGCACTCCGGCAGCGTCTGCGGCGAGCACAGCCTTGCGGCGCTTCTTACGGGCCTCTCGCTGCTTTGCGAGCAGCCCGTTGATCTTCTCTTCGAGTTCGGCCTGCTGAGTACGGGCGGCTTCCAGTTCCTTTTTGATCCCCTCGACCTCGGCCCGGCTGGCCCGAAGCTGAAGGACTTCCGCGGGGTCGCTCATCAGGGAGCCTCTCTCGCGTGGCGTCGTTGGGTCGTACGCGCCGACACAACGTGGTCTGGGGATGTCTATCACACATGTCTATCATTCCGGTTGTGAGGACACGGCGAGGGCGACGTCGGGTGATGCTGACGTCGCCCTCGCCGATGCTTGCGGCTGGGTTCGATATCAGGGAGCGGTCGGCTAGCTACCGGCGCGCTCCTTGTGGTCCCCGAGCCAGCAGTGACGGCCGACTTCGGCGAGTTCGGCCTGGCGCTGCTGCCAGTCGGGCATCCACAGGTTCATGCGTCGTCGCCAGGCGGGTCCATGGGGGCGACCGCCTGGTCTCGTCGCGTGGGCCTGCTCGTGTACGAGCACGTACTCGACGAGGTGCACGGGCAGGCCGAAGACCGCCCAGTGCAGAGCTGTGATGTGCTTGGGTTTGCCGCGGTAAAGCCCCCAGCGGCGTCTGCCGAGATCTCGGACCTCGTAGCGTAGGCCCTCGATCCGGCCGTCCAGCTCGTAGTGGCGGCCCTCTCGCTTCACCCAGGAGAGTCCGACCTCCCGGTACCAGCCGATGATCGCCCGGCGAATGTGTTCCGGTGGATCTGCACGTGCGTACAGAATCCGATCCGCCGTTGCCGCCGGCAGCTGCCCGATGTCCACGGGCGGGGCAGCGACGAGCTGGAGCCGGTAGCGCTGACCGAGTAGGTCGAACTCGTCGCCGTCGACCAGTGCTTTGACCGGGTGGTCGGGAGCCAGTCGCGCGGCTGTTACGACCTTCTCGGTGATCCAGCGACGCCGGCTGCGGACGAACCGCATGACCTGGTCCGGGTCTGCCGTGGGCGGGACCAGGATGGTTACGGCGCCGCCGGGCTTTACCTCGATGCCGACGCTGCGGCGCCGCGGACGGATCGCTACGTCGACCTGCCACTCGTCCGGGAGCTGTAGATTGGCCAGATCAGCCTGGTAGCGGTCGGGGCCGTTCATCGCACTCCCTCCTGGTAGTTGATGTGCTCGACTGAGCTGGCCACGGTGGCGGCGCCGGTGCGCAGCAGCTCGTTGACGCCCTTCGACGTCACGGAGTGGCTCGGTCCCGGTACGCCGTAGACCCGCCGGCCGAGCTCGGCAGCGGCTCGGGCGACGGCGAGGGCGCCGCTGCGCTGCCCGGCCTCGACGATCAGGGTCGCCGCGGCGAGAGCAGCCAGCAGCCGGCACCGCGCGTGGAACCGGATGCGGGTCGGTCGTGTGCCGATCGGGTACTCGCTGACCAGCAACCCGCCCTGCTCGATCACCGCCTGGTAGAGCTGGGCGTGCTGGTGCGGATGGGTACGGTCGACCCCGTTGGCGAGCACGACGATCGTCCTGCCGTCTGCGGCCAGTGCGCCGCGGTGCGCTGCTTCGTCCACGCCGAGGCTGCCGCCGCTGAGCACGGTCACCCCGGCACGGGCGAGCTCGTAACTGACGTCCCCCGCGACTGTGTTTCCGTGCTCCGTCGACGCGCGGGCGCCCGTGACGGTGGCGGCGAGGTTGGTGAGCTCGGCCATCGAGCCGCTTCCGCGCACCCACAGCGCGAGCGGGGCGCCGAGGCCGGCCAGGGCGGTCAGCCGGCCGAGCGGCCAGTCGTGGTCTTCGGGCGTGAGCAGGCGCGCCGTGCCGCTGTCGAGGGCCCGCAGGTCGTCGTCGATCCGGGGATCAGGCCGGGTGACCTCGCTGAGCACAGCGGCGGGGGCGGTGCCGTGCCGGATCTGCGCGACGGCGTCAACCGGCCCGTGGACGGCGACGTAGTGGTGAATGGCGGGCGCCGGTGGTTCGGCCGCGCGCAGGAGAAACAGCCGGGCGTGCAATTCGTCGTGTGAAGGCATGGTGCAACTCCTCGATGGGTAGGGCTTCGCAGGTGCGGTTGACGGGGCACGCCTAGGGCTCGGTGCGGTCGTGCAGCGGGATGGGCAGGCTGTGCCCGATCAGCTCGCGCCAGCGCCCATCACTGGTGTGGAGGTGCGCGCCGGAGGCCATGAACCACTTGCCGGGCGGAGCGTCGGCTGGGCGTGCGACGTAGCGTCCGTACTGGAACAGCAGGTAGACACCCGGCGCGTCGTTGGAGGGTTCGGAGATCCGGGCGAAGGCCGGCAGCGTCCGGTCTTCCCCGACGCCGAGGATCGTCACGTAGCGCACGCGGGAGGACAGGCCCTTGTTGGGGCAGTGGATCGGGCCGGTCAGGATCTCCGCGCGCAGTCCTTTCCGGACGACCGGAACCTTGATGACGCCGTCCACTACTTCGGGGATCTGGTCGAGTTCCGTGATGCCCCACGGTGTTTCGGCGTAGGCAGCCAGAAGCCGGTAGGCCGGGACGTAGTTCGCTCCATGGCGCACGGTCGCTGTGGCCTCGGCGGGCAGCCGGGTCAGCACCGTCTCGCGCAAGCGACGTGTCCAGTCGTGCGCCTCGCTGGTGTGCCAGCCGATGGTGCCGCTGGTCTGGTACTCGTAGCACTCCAGCAGGCACAGCACGGCGATCGGATGCAACGCGCGGTCGGTCACCGTCGCGACGTAGTCCGGCGGTTTGCCATCCTCCTGCTCGACGTCGCGGTGGGGTCGGTGCTGCTGAAGCAGCATCTGGCCGACCGGGGTGAGATCGTCGAAGATGCCGATCAGGCCGAATTGCAGTCCGGCGTTGACGAGTCCGTCGATGTGCGCGGGGTGCAGGTCGAACCGAGACATGGCGGTATCCCTTCAAGAGAACAGAGATTTCGGTGAGTGGTTCAGGCCGCGTTGCTAGGGCCTTGGCTGTCGATGAGGGCTTGCTGCACGACGGTGATGGCCGTGTCGACGCGGCACTCCAGCCGGACCAGCGCCTCGTCGGTGTGGTCGGCCCAGGCACCGGCGAAGCTGTCGAGTTCCTTGTCCTGTGCCTGGGCGGGCGCGACCGTGTAGAACTCCTCCTGGGTCGGATAGGTCCCTTCGCTGCGCTTGCGGAGCCACAGCCGGCGGTGGGTATCTCGGTCACCGTCGCGGGCGGGTGCTCCGGCGATCTCCTCGTTCTTCGTCAGCGGGATGTCGACGAGGCGGCTGAGTTCGGTCAGTGCGGTGTGGACGGTGCGGTGTCCACCGAGCAGGACGCTGTCCACGGATCGGATCGCGTTGGCCGGCGCGTAGTAGAGCCGGCGCACGCGGTAGATCGCCCACGGCATCGTCTTCATGCGGGCGACGGCGAGCGTGATGGGCTCGGTCACCTGGTCACGGTGCAGTCGCGTGATGAGCGACTTGCCGGGCCCGAACAGCCCTGATCGAGGGTTGAGCGCCAGGCAGACGTACTCGTCGATGATGTGCTGTGCCGCTTCGGTTGGCAGCGCGGCGAACCGTGCGAGTTGCTCAGGCCAGCCGGACTTGTTGCCAGCGTAGGGACAGTGTCGGCAGCAACTTTTCGGCCACGCCACGCCGAGTTTGCGGTAGAGGTAGTCGAGGCAGTCCTGTCGGCTCCATCCCCATTCGTAAATCGGGTACGTTGGGATGCGTTGTCCGCCCATGGAATACGCGGCATCGCGCGTGATCCTGGTGTACTCGTGGACGTTGAACCCGAGCGCGTGGATATAGGGTTGGTCGCCGAACTCGTTGGCACGCCAGGAATCCTGTGGCGCTCCCTTGGCTTTCTGGCTGCACTTCCGGACTCCGCCGAGCTGCGGCATGGTGCCGGTGACGCGGTTCTCGCGGGAGAGCTTGTACACGCCGTCGAGGTGCAGCCGGTACGGTTGCCGGGTGTCCTGGAGTACGGCGACACCGTCCTTTTTGGTCAGACCCCTCCGGGCGACTTCGACCAGTCTGACGTTGTGCTTGCGGAGCAAGGGAAGAATGTAGTGCTGGACGAGCCTTCCGGTGGTGCTCCACTCGTCTCCGGTCTGGGCGATGACGATGACCAGGTTGGAGAAGTCCGGCGCGATCGTGTCGGGTCGGGCGGTCGGGTCGGTGAGCATGCGGAGAATTCCGGCTGTTGATTCCGCGCCCATGCCGTACGACCAAACGTAGGGCATCAAGTCGCGAGGTTCGGCGGTTGTTCGTGTCCTCCTTTGCATTTCGTCCTCCGTGCTGATGTCGTTGCGGTGCAGTCGATCCGCGCGGGGTCGGCTGCGGTGGTTAGAAGATGTTCGGCAGGCGCCAGGTGATGGGCCGGATACGCAGGGGCCGCGTACCGGCGTAGGAGGCGGCGAGATTGCCGTGGTCGGTGATGACTCGATAGCCGGCGAGCCACACGGCGAACCACGGTTCGGCAGCAGCGCCTTGGCGAGCCGCCGCATCCGGCGCCGGCAGCATGTTCGTGTCCAGCCGCGGCAGGGACGAGCGGTAGTGCTCCAGTCGTCCGCCGATCATCGGGCAGGACTCTCTGGTGTACGCGGCGCACCAGGGGTGTAGCGCTGGCTCGCTCGTGCACTGCCGTGGCAGGTCGGACAGCCGCATCATCAGCACGGCGCGGTGCTCCAGCGGACGGCCGCACACTCCGCACCACCGGTTGACCAAGGCGCGGCCCACTCGATCGCGGTCGACCGAGCCGTAGAGGTAGCGACCGTCGGCCGTGCGAGGCGTGATCCAGGGCACGACCAATCCGCCCACGGTCGGGAGGTGCTGTAGCGACAACGGAATCGGGGGCACGGTGACGTCGGTCATGATCCTTTCTCCTGTCTCCATGGGGGTGGTCGCGTCGCGCACGCACGCGAAGGCCGTGCGCGACGCTGAAGGTGGGGAATGGCGGTGAGGCGGATGCCCGCGTCGGGCCCGACTGCGGGCTGTCAGGCTGCGCGTGGCCTGGTTTCGCGTGCGTGCCTGTTGGCGTGGCTGCCGGTGCGGAATTCGAGCCGCACGGTTTGGTTGTGGCAGCGGTACAAGGCGCGCGGGTCGAGCCAGTCGATGTCCCGGTGGTCGGCCGGCGCGAGGCCGACCGCAGTGGGAACGCCGAGATCGGCATCGGTGTCGGTGAACAACGTGCCGACGCCGAGCGTGATCTCCTCGCCAACCGTCGGCGTGGTGGGCGCCAAGGCCCGCGCGATGTCGCCACAGTGGCCAGAGCGACGGGTCTCGACCACGACGGCGACCAGTTGCCCAGATTGGCCGACGGGTGCGTTCTCGAAGGAGACGTAGTCCTCGGCGTCCGGGCCGGTGAGCAGGAACACGGTGCCGTAACGGTCGGACTGGCGCTCGAACCTCGGCCACCACAGTTGGCCCTGGCCGAGCTCGATCGTGGCTGTCTCCTCGCTGTGTTCCGCGGTTGTGGCTTGCTCGGCGGCGGTGATGATCTCGGCCATGGACAGGTCGTTGCGGAATCGGTGCCCGATCTCGGCTTCCAGTTCGGCATACTCGGCGGCCAGTGACGGACGGTGTTGTGCTGCGCGCACGAGATCCGCGCGGCTGCCGAGCACACAGAGCGAGCACGACAGGCGGGTCATGCCCTGGTCGTAGGCCGGGTGGTACGGCACGCCGGACGCCCGGATGCGTTGCCACACTTGACTTTCGGTCCAGTCGTGGATTGGAAGCCAGGTGTCTACAGTGCGCCGGCCGCTGCTGGCGGCCTCGTCACGGCTCAGGCGTGCCTTCTTCAGCCGAGCGCGGGACTCCTCGGCGCGCAGGCCCATGCAGTTCAGCACGCGGGCCGGACGGCCTAGATCGCCGAGCTCGGTGACCAGTTGCGTGATGAGTTTCCTTGCTGGGCCTCGCTTCTGATCCGAAGTGCAGTAGCGAGCCGAGGCCGAAGGCCAGCGACCGCGGCGGCGAACTTGGTCGAGGAGTAGTCCTTGCTCGCGGTGGCGTTGTTCGTAGCGCACCCCGTAGTGCTCGGCCTGTTTGCGGGCGAGTTCGCTGGTGCCGGGCCACTCGACGTGGCCGAGCGCGCAGTGCAGGACCGTGATGTGATCGAGGACTCCCGCGGCCTCGGCGAGGGTACAGACCTCGTCGAGCATTGCTTGTGAGTCCTTTCCGCCGCTGCTGTTGACGAGGATGACGTCATAGGCGGCGAGGTCCGGCATGTCGGTGGTTGACGCGTGCATGAGTCACCTCTTCATCAACGTGACGCGATGAGATGTCCTGAGTGGACGATCAGTGGAGTCGTTCGGCGATGCGCGAATGGCGCGAGCGCGGGCCGACGCTCGCGCGATCGGTTTTGTCAGCCCTCGAACGTGAGGTCGCCCTGGACGCAGATGCGCAGTGGAACCGTGCTGTCCTTGTCGTTGCGCAGCAGCCACGACTCGGTGTCGTCGAGATCGATCGAAACTCGGACCTGACGGCTGGTCGGGTCGACGTAGAGCGCGACGTGGACTCCGGCGACGGTGATCGTCGGCCGTTCGTCCTCGTTCGTCATCGGTTCGAAGGTGGCGGCACGGTTGGCCGTATCGGCGACGGTGGACAGATCGGTGTTGCCGGTGCTGTTCATGATGATCTCCTCGGACGGCGGGCGGCCGTCATCGCCGGCCCGCGCGGACGCGGGCCGGTGTGACGTGGGTGCGGGTGGGGTGGTCCGGCCGTGTGGCCGGTGGCAACTGCGGCGCCTGGTGCTAGCGGTCGGCGTCTGGGTTGCGCTGTGCCGTGGTGATGTCGCGGTGGTCGTTGTTGCGGTAGCTGGTGTCGCGGTCGGTCGTGGGCGTCCAGCCCAGTGCGGCCAGCAGCGGCCGGATACCGGCCCACCAGCCACCAGGAAACCGCCGGAAGAGCCATTCCTCGGCGGTGTAACGGTCTAGGTCGGCAGTGGGCCGCGGGATCACGATCGAGGTGGGACGTAAGGTGAACATGTCGATCGTGATCACGAGAGCGCGGAAGGTGCCGCCGGACGCGGTGCCGACTATGGTGGCGCTGGGTGCTGCGTTGATCAGCGTGGCGTGGTAGCGGGTGGCGTCACCGGGGGCCCACCAAGCCCAGCGCGGCCGTTCCGCGGGGACGTTGATCTCGGCGATCAGTTGCCGGGCATCGCAAATGTCGTTGGTAGTCATGGCGGTTCGAGCTCCTTCGGATGTTTAGCAGTCCATGCAGCGCGATGCCCTCCCCGTGGCGAGTTGGTGCTGGGGAGGGCATCGCGCCGATGTGCGTAGCTGGTCGCCGGAGTGGTCAGGCGTGGCGGTGCCGCCGGATGGCATGCTCGACGGCGTTGGTGATCGTGTCGCCGTTGGTCTGCGCGCTCGCGTGCTGGTAGAGCGGCCAGGACCAGACGCAGTCGCGGCCGTCGCAGTAGATGCGGACGTGCCCGTCGTCGTTTTCCTGGAGTACCAAGGGAAGACGGTGCCGCTCGGGCTCGGGCCGCCGGGGCGTGCTGCCTGATGTGGTGAGGCGCGAGCCGTCCTGAAAACCCACGTCGACCCCGCGCTCGGCGAGGTGCTGCACGACGTGGCTGACGAGGTCTTGCGCGTTGACCTTGCCGACGGCCGAGCCGGGCCGGACGGGATCTTCGAGGTAGTTGTAAACCAGGTCTTCCAGCGTTTCGACCAGAATCATCGGGAGGGTCCTCTCGTGGGACGCGGATAGGTGCGTAGGCAGGGACGCGTGCCAGCCAGACACAGGCGACAGTTGGCGCCGCTACTTGTATTCGCGCTTCCACCTGGCTTCGACCTTGGGCGCCAGTTCGGCGCGCAGGTCGTCCTCAGTGCGGCCGTGCTTCGCGGCCAGCGCAGCGAGGATGAGCCGAGCGTCCTCCTGGTACTCGGCGATGGTGTCTCGGTGGTGAGCGATGCTTGCCCTGGTCAGATACCGGGCGTAGGCCAAGGCGTCCGCGTAGGAGCGACGGGCGGTGAACTCGGTGTCGATCTGCCCATACCCCTTGGTGCGCAAGGGTGTTCCATCCGGTGCGGTGATCGCTTTGGCGGCTTTGGCCTTCGCGCGTTCGACTTTCTCCGCTTCCCTCGCGAGTTGCTCGGGGGTCTTGATCCGGCTGGGCCGGTTGCGGACGTCGACCGGCGCGCTGGGGTAGCACTCGGTGCACGCGGCCTTGCCGGCCTGCTCGACGATCTCGGTCTCGTCGTGCCCGGAGAGCTGGGTGAGCCAGGCGAACCGGGTGGAGGGGAAGCAGGTGCGGCACGCCATGGTGCGGTGCACGTGGCCACCGGTGTTGAGGACCAGCCAGGCGCGGGTCCAGCCGCCCCGACGCTCGAACTCCGCATCGAGGGGGCGCGCGGTGGCCTCGCACTCGGCGATGGTCTGGCGAGCCTGCTCGATCCGGGGCCGCAACTCGGTCGCGTACTCAGCCATGCCGTCGTTCACCAGGCGCCTGACGCGGGCGGTGAGCCCGTTGACGGTGTCGGTGGCCTTGGCATGCTCGATACCGAGCCGGGCGAGCTCTTCGTCGATCTCGGACGGGGTTGCGGTCGTGGGGTCGTCGATAGGCATGGTGTTCACCTCGGAACGAGTTCGGGCCAGGCCGTGTCGGCCAGGCGGGGGCGTGGGAAGGCGTCGCCGGTGCGCCAGGCGCGGACGGCGGGAGCGAATTCGCTGGTGATGGCGCGGTCGAGGTCGCGGATGTCGATCGTGGACCGGCCGTGGCGGCGGGCGTCGGCCCACAGGTCGAGGACCTTCGTGAGGCTGTCGGCCAGCAGCGCGGTCAGCGCGGTGGGCGGGTAGTCCTCGGCGACCGCGGCCAGCAGGCCGGCCATCTCGGTCAACGGCATGCCAGGAGTGGTGTAGTGGTCGAGCTGGCGGACCGGCAGCGTGACCACGTTCTCGGGTCCGGGCTCGGCGCCGGCCAGGGTGACCGTGCCGAGCTGGACGTCGGCGCCGAGTTGGAAGACGTAGACCCAGAAGCCCATGCGGGTGGTCGCGCGGGTGAGCGACTGGCGCGGTAGGTGGCGGTCTCGCGCCGCGTCGAGCGCTTTGGCGCGGTTCGCGGGCACGGTGAGCACGTCGTCCAGCCGCGCCCGTGACAGGTCGAGGCGGTCGTAGAACTTCACGAACACGAGGGGCTCCTTTCCTTGTGGTGGCGCGGTGTCACGCGCCGGTCTGGGCGAGCGCGCGGGGTGGCAGGGCGGTGGTGGTCCAGCCGTAGAGGTCGAAGACCTGGCGGGCGTGGGTGCGGCAGTAGAGGTCGAAGGCGCCGCCCTGGCCGGCGTGGGTGGCGCGGCGGTGGCAGTAGCGCGGGGCGCGGCCGTTGCCGAACTCGGTTTGCCAGGTGCACACGCGCAGCCGGTGGACGCGGATGACGAGGCCCGGGCCGCCGTTGACGCCTGCCCAGCGGCCTCCGTCGACGTCGGTGGCGTGCCAGACGTAGCGGGTCCACCGTCCGCCGGAGGGGGTGTAGGTGCGCCGGCCGACCTGGTGGGCGTCGGTGGGGTCGATCGTGGCGAGGTGTCCGCCGGGCCAGGTGGTCAGCGCGTCACCGGCCGAGGACACGTAGCCGACGAACGTGTTCGCGCGGGTCATCGCCTCGCGTTCGCGTTCGTCCGAGCACGGGTAGCAGCTCGTGGCGCCGGTGGTCGGGTCGATCGCTCGGCCGGTGCCGATCCCGGTGGGGTCCGGAGTGGGCGGGTGGCCGCAGTCGAGAACGTCCGCCACGGGGGCGGTGGTGGAGGAGGTGGTCATGGCGGTATCGGTCCCTTCGGGCCGGAAGTGAGCGGAGTCGGCAAGGGCGCAGGCCGGCCGTTCGGCCACCGGGGGTGGACCGAACGGCCGAAGGTGATCAAGGAAGGTGTCCGAACGTGGCCAGCAGCCGGGCGAACTCGGTCACCCGGTCGTGCGGGACGCGGACGGTGAACACCGAGTCGGAAGCGCCAGGCCGCACGCAGACGCGTCCGTGGACTCCTGCGTCGACCGTGCCGAAGTGGAAGTCGGTCGCCTGGTCTTGGCGCTGCACGCCCATGCGGGCCGCGACGGTCGCCGCGAGTTGCTCACGGGCGGCGGCGATGCCGTCGCGGGCGTGCTTCTCGTCCCAGGCCGCGTGCAGCGCGGCCTCATAGTTCGGCAGCAGTCGGCGCCGGATCTCGTGGGCGATCACGTCGGGCGGTTTGCGCTGGTCCACGGTGATCTTGTGGTCCTGCTCGTGGTTCTGCGGGACGTGGTTGCGCAGGAAGCCAAGGTGACCGGCGATGATCAACCGGCCCTGGTCGGACTTGCGGCCGGTGGTGGTGCCGTCGAACAGGTCGAGGACCTGATCGTTCGGTCCGGCGAGATGGGCTTCCGAGCTGTCAGCGGCCTTACCGGTGTAGGCACGCCACCCGGTCCCGAGGTGCTCGGCGACAGCGTGCGCGAAGTCGAGGATGGTCATGGGGTTTCTCCCGTGGTTGCTGGTCAACGGCCAGCCCGACCGGAGCCGGCCGACCTGGTGGTGAGGTGTGGCGGTAACCGGCGCACGGCGAGGCGCCGGCCGACCGTCAACGGGGACGGCCGACCGGCGGTGGCGTGCTGAGGTCAGCGGCCGTGGCCGGTGATCTGGACGAGATGGGCCATGTCGACCACAGGCCCGGCCCAGTAGCGGACATGGGCCGGTTGGTCGCCGATGCCCCAGACGTAGAGCCGGAAATCTGGGTCGCTCGGGCAGGCCCACACGGAGCGCTTACCGGGCCCGTCGGGCGCAGGGGCGCCGTGTTCGTCGCACCGATCATCGACGACCAGGCCACCTCCCCAGGACGACCGCAGGTGCGCGAACACCCGGACGTACGAGGCATCGAACGGCACCGTGTGCGCCCTCTGCCGGGTCGCGACCCACTCGGCCAGTGCGCCCGCGGACAACGGCCGGCGGGAGGTGATCACAGCGCGTACGGCGTCGACGTCGGTGAGCCGGCCGTGGTCGCTGCTGTTCGCGTAGGCCAGTGCGCACGGCCCGGTGAACCACAATGTGATCCACTGCGGGCCCCGGTGCCAGCCGCGCGCATAGCCGCGCCGGTCGCCCAGCTCGGTGATCGGGATCGGCGGCAACACGCCGTCCAGGCCCCGGTCCGGTCGGGGCGTCCATCCGTGTGCGCGGAGGTCGTCGTCCACGGTCGGGTAGATCATGTCCGTGGTTCGGGCGCCGGAGTAGCCGCGTGCCGCTCGGCTCAAGGTCGTCGCCAAGCCGTCCATGCGGCCGGTGACGTTGCGCAGGCCCTGCACTGGCATTGGGCGCGAGCTCAGCGCGTCGTCGTGCAGGTCGGCCACCTGGCAGCGGAGTTCCTCCGCGAGCCTGGCCAGGCTGGTGAGGCTCGCGGCCTGCACACGGTTCACCGTCTCCAGAGACTCGGCCCGTGCGCGTTCCCGGTCGAGTTCCGCGTGTAGTGCGTCCAGCGTGGTCGGGTGGTCAGCGGTCATCGTGGTGCTCGCTTTCGTCGGTCGAATTGCGTGAATGTGCTGAGGTGCTGGGAAAGGGGGTCACTGTTCGGCGAGCACGCGGTCGAGCTGATCAAGGAAGTAGTCGACGTCGGTGTTCGGGCGCATCGCGTCGCCGGAGGGCATCCAGTCGAAGTCGTCGACGTAGCCGGCGCGGTCGGCGTGGTCGAAGGTGTTGGCGTAGTCGGTGTGGTCGCATTCGCAGCAGTCCGGCGCGGTGACCGGGTACAACTGGCTTCCGACGTTCCGGGACGCGGTAGCCAGCGCGCGGTCACGGAACGTGGGCGCGGTGTAGGTGGCGATCGCGGTGACCACGCGGGCGGCCGGGAACCGGGCGAACAACTCGGCCAACACGTCGTAGTGGGCGTGCCAGCACGCGGAAATGGTGCGGCGCCTACCGTTCGGTCCGGTGCCCTTGCCGAACGCGGACGCGCTTCCCTTGGCGCCGGAACCCGCTGTGTCGGTGGCGCGAAGGGTGAACGTGGCGCGGGGACCGGCGCGGTTGTTGCGATCCTCGCCCGTGCGCACGGTGATGTTTCCGTCGTAAAGCGCGCCGGACACGTCGCGTACGACGCTGTGAATATCGGAGAGGGACACGCCGTACACGAACATGGTTGAACTCCTTTGCTGATTCGGGAAACGGTGGTGATGACGTGCGCGCGGATGAGTCGAACAATCCGCAACGGAAAGCCGAGCCGTTGCAACCGTTGCGCGCGGGTGAGAGCTGCGCGGCACCCGAATGAACGGGCGCCGAGACACGCGGCTGACAATCAGTGAATTTCCGGGGATGCGCCGGACAATTGCGCTAGATCCAGGAATCGACTCGGCGGACCGTGGCGCCGCACTTCTTGGCGACGTACTCCGCAGCGTCCGACAGGTCCGAAAATCGGTACCGGTAGGCGGACAGCGGCACCGGACCAGCCGCGCCATCGGTGGACTCGATACGCCAACGTCCGCGCGGTGCGCGCTCGCAGGCGACAAACGCGCACCCATCGCGCGTGAACGCGACCGCGCTATCGGCGTCCTGTTCGCCGTACGTGTCGTCTGTCATGAGGTAACCGTTTTGGGCGTACTGAAAGTGAAGCTCTACGACGTTGTCTGTGTCGGTGGACATGTGATCTCCCCTTTGGCGTTGGCCGATCGGGTCGGTTACGTGCCTGGGTTTCAGGCCCAGCGCGGTTGAAATTCGTCGCGCAGTCCGTCAAAGGTCCACGCACCGAAGACGCGGAACTGTCCGCAACGCACGCGGACGTGTGCGCGGGGGACGCAGCCACTCGGGGTGAATGTGGTGTGTTCGCCACGGCGGTAGGCGCCGCGCGTGGCGGTGACCAAAACGGCGATTTCGCCGCGCGCGGTGTACCCGGTCACTTTGGCCGGTACGAGTCCGGCGAAACTGTCCAGGAATATGAGATCACCGATCCGAATCACGGTTGTCGGAATCGAACGGTGTTGTGTGTCAGTCATCGTGAGACCTCACTCGGGATGCTTTAGGCGGCTGACTGGTAGCCCGTACCGGGGCAATTGGCCAGATGGGGCAGGTAGACAGTTCGGAATTCGTTCCATGCGCGTTCGGAATTCGCGCGAGCGTGGTTGCGTCCCTTGTCCAGCCGGTTGGGGCCGCGCCGTTGTTCGGCTTCCTGGTTGAGCCGTTGACGGACCAACCAGGTCACGGCCTGAACCTGGTGCGCCGAGATCCCTTCTCCCGTGCGTGTGGAGATCAGCTCCGCGGCACGGCGGTACAGGCTGACCACGTGGTCGTACTGCCGACGGGAAACCGTTCCGTCCTTGCGGCGGAACCCGTTGACCGGCGCGGAGTCGTACTCCTCGGAGGTGAGCGCGCGACCGTGCGCCACCGAGAGCGCGTGTCGATCGATCACCACATGCGGGTCATCCGGGTCTTGATCTCCGCCGAACTCGATCAGGTGGGCAAAGTCGCGAATCTTGGGACCGTTCAGGATGTCCTCATACCTCTCACCAGCGAGCAACCGGTCAGCAGCGCGTTTCTGACCGGCCGTGGCGAACATTCCGGAACCGGGCCCACCGATTCCCTTACCCTCGCGCAGTACGCGAGCGGCATTAAGGACGTTGCCGATCCATCCTTGCTGTGGTGAGTAAATTGCGAGCATTCCGGCGCCGAGATGAGCGTCACCGTTCGCGATGGCGGTTGCGACGTGGTGAGCATCGGCATACCAGCGCATTCCTTGCGTGATTTCGTCGGGTGTGGCCTGTTCCCAGTGCCACACGATGTTTTCGTGGCTCACAGGGTGCGCCCGGAACCATGGGTGATCGCTGGGGACAGGCATGACAATTCAGTCCTCTAGGTGTGATTCACGCTTACCGGCGAGTCGTCCCACAAGCGGGACCATCCCGATTGCGCGAGACGCGCGCCGGCCGTTCGTACGTATTTGTCCAACGCGAGCAATTCGCGTCGCACTTCTCCGACGTCCAATTGCCACAGTTCACGGAAGATCTCATCCCGCACATGGTCAAGGTCAATTGCACCCGATGACGCGAGGGAATACAGAGCGGACGACATACCGCCGTGCCAATCGGACGCGATACGTCGCGCTTGTCCGTCGCTGATCATGACGATGACTACACTCATGGTTTGCCCCTGATTCATGCCGCGACCGTGACCGGAATGGATTCCATAACGGAAAATCAAAAATGGCGAGCTGGGCGGTTTCCCGCGCGAGTGTCATTGCCTCGGACAGGTTCGCTGTCACGACGGACACGTCGAGGTAGACGCGACCGGTCGCAGGGTCGCGCCACCCGCCGAGAACGCGACCGGGCAGCGAAAGAGCGTCTTTCGCTTGGGTGATGTATTCATGAAGATCATGGCTGGTCACGGGACCGTCGAAAACGCGTTCGTGTTCCGGGTGTACGGCAACCGCATAGCCCGTGCCGACGTCGGAACCGTCGCTCGGGTTGACCGAAAATCCGCCGTCCGGAACGGACAGAGCGTCCGCCATGGCGCTAATCCGGGCGGACCAATCGATCAGGGACATAGTCATGGCGGTACTCCATTTCGTGTACGAAAGTGGTTGACTGGCAGCGATTCAGGCCAGTTGTGAACTGGCACCGAAACGCGCAACGCTCGCCGCTGTGAGATCTTCGCAAAGGGGACACATCCCGTATCCGGGCAATACGGCACTGCTCACTGGTGAGGGTTGCGCGTTTCGATGGCACATTCCCTGAATCTCTAAAACACTGTTGGGATAAGCCGTTATGACTAGCGCGCAATGCAAGGAACCATGCTCGTAAGGGTTTGGCGTGCTATGGGCAGGCGAGAGCGACGCTCTCAAGCCAGAGAAACCCAATGTCGGCAACCGCCTAAAACAACCCCGAACGCCTACACATTGCGACGTTTTTCGGTGCTAGACCACCATTGACTTATCTTGGGGACACACCTGTGGCAGGCATGCCATTTATGCGCGCTACTCCGCTCTATAGCAAGAGCTATACAAATGGTGCTGCAAGCGCAGTTACTACACATTCCCTCTTGGAAATGAGCGTTTGGCTACGCGTCGTTCACCATTCCGCTCTGCACGGATTCGCTGCTGACCGCACGGCCCAAGCCGCTGCCCGCGCTATACGGGACTTAAGGTTGTTGTCGTTGGGAAAGTCACCTTGGTGATCGACTCGCAGGGACGCCGTGCCCTGGTCCTCGTCGCCTCCTGAGTGACTGTCCTGCTGACATGTCTATTAGACACCCAAGTAGGACACTCTGCAAGAGGGTGGCCCCTTGTCGTGACCTTGCCGTTACATGATCTTGGAATTGTCCAGGTCAAGCGTGTGCGCACGCGTGGGCAACACCTGCATCCCTTGGTCCAGGGAGGGACTGCATAGGAAGCCAACAACCGGCATGGCGGAGCCCAGCGGACGCGACCGGCGGCCGGCATGGCGGAGCCCAGCGGACGCGACCGGCGGCCGGCATGGCGGAGCGCCGGATCCTGCTCGCCATCCTGCTCGCCGTCGCGGTGACCGCGGCGGCGCTGGGCATCCCGCTCGGCGTGACCGCGTGGAAGCTGGTCGACAG